>DAOVHN010000231.1 GCA_030671915.1 Pseudomonadota bacterium | reverse complement strand
GTCGCCAGGGCCGGCGATGAAGCCAATGCGGCAACCGCCGCAATAGCGCCGGCCACCTTTATCAAATTAATTTTGTTCATGTTTCCTCCCGAATTATCGGTTTTTTTCAGGGGCCCTGCCCGGCCCCGCCCATCATTTCTTGTCGCCCCGAACCGGGCTAGCCGGTATCGTGACTGTTTTATTAACAAAAGATAAATTACCATTTTCTAAAGTAGGGTGCAAAAGAAAAATCGCGCGGCTTGCGAGTCAACATACTCGTATGCATACAATTAAACCGGTTTATGCCCGTGCCAGCCAGCAAACAGTCAGTAAATATTTGGTAATAACGGAGTACGGAAACGCTTATTTGGTAAAAACTCGGGGTGTTTCGCATCCCGACGCCAAACGTTCAAAAATAACACTGGCGCGGTCAGTTATTATATTTGATTCAAGCAAATTGTATGTCGATGGATGGGAATTATCCCGCCAGCGTTACGGCCGTTATATTTGTAATTCACACAGTTTATGTAGGGTTATGTTCGGACAACCGGCATGTCCGAAAATCGGCCGCGCAAAAAGAAAGGGTCCGGCGTTTCCGCCAGACCCCGTCGAAACCGGGACTGTCTTTCGATCAGGACGTATGCTTGATCAGAAACGTATAGACGCCGCCGTCGCTCTTGGAATCGAGAAGCTCGTTGCCGGTGGTCCGGCAGAACGCTTCGAAGTCCGCGACGGAGCCAGGGTCGGTCGACAGGACTTCCAGGGTCCCGCCCGAGGGCACGTCCTTCAAGGCCTTCTTCGCCTTGAGAATGGGAAGCGGGCAGTTCAGCCCCTTGGCGTCAAGAACCGCATCGGCCATTGATTAATCTCCTTCCAGCTTTAATCGTCTTGTTTGAGATCGGGACGCGCGCCCAGCCTCAGATGAACAGGTTTATATCGGATTTGGTGGCGATGTCGATATAGGTCGCCGCGCCGCCCAGTTCGTGGCCTTCGATCAGGTCTTCGCGCTTGTACTCGAACAGATCCAGGGTCATCTGGCAGGCGATCATTTTGATTTCGGATTCCACGGCCGCCTCGCGAAGCTCCTCGATCGAGGCGACGCCCTTCTTTTTGATCAGGTTTTTCATCATGACGGTCGCGGCCGCATCGACGCCGGGCAGCATGGCCATTGCATTGGGCAGTACCATATGACCGCCCATCATCGGCATTTCCATGGCAGCATTGCCCAGCGGTGTCATCTGGAGCTTGAGATCCTTCTTCAAAAGCGCAAGGCCGTAGAAGGTGAAAAACATCGAGACATCGAGCCCCATCGCGGCGGCGGTCGTGCTCAGAATGAAGGGCGGATAGGCCCAGTCCAGCGACCCTTTCGTCACGATGATCGACATGCTCTTGGCGTTACTTTTGTCTGGCATCCCATAAGTTCCTTGTGTTCGAATTCGCTTGCCGCCAACCGTCGGCGGCTGCGCCAGGTACGCCGGCTAACGCCCGGATCAAACGGCCGCCTGTTTCATTAGAAGATTGTAATAATCTAATATGGAAGTCAAGCTGGTGTCGCGCCCAAGCTCATCACAAGGGGTTGATTTACGTGTGCGCCGCGCGGCGAAACCGCGAAAAAAAGAGTAGGTCGCATATAGTTTTCAGGCATGTATCATGGACATTACGGTGAACCGGGGTGCAATGATGAAGGTCGACCTTTTCATGGAGTTCCCCTCACCCCCCGGCCATGAGCGGGGGCCCGAGGACGCCCTGCATGACGGGATCGCGATTGCGCGGGCGGCGGAATCGGCGGGGATCGACGCGGTGTGGCTGGCCGAGCATCATTTCCTGGGCGACTATTGCAATCTCGCCGCGCCGGACATGCTGCTGGCGGCGATCGCGCGCGAGACGAGCCGCCTGCAGCTGGGTTTCGGCATCGTGCCGCTGCCGATCCACGATCCCGTACGGGTCGCCGAGCGGCTGGCGACGCTGGATATATTGTCGGCGGGCCGTGTCCTGTGGGGCGTCGGCCGCGGGGTCACGGTAACCGAGTTGCAGGGGTTCGGCGTGGAGCCCGCCGCAACCCGCGACCTGTTTCGCGAACGGTACGGCCAACTCGCCGATCTGCTGCGCACCGGCGCCTTCATGCGCGACGGGGCGCATTATGAATTGCGGCCCAGACCCTCGCCGACGTTGGGGCGCGGCTGGATGGCCTGCGTCAGCCCCGAAAGCTTCGGCCTGGCCGCCGAGCTGGAACTCAACGCCATGACCGGCCCGTTCAAGCCCTGGCCGATGATCCGCGCCGACCTGGCCCGCTATCGCAAGGCCGCGCCCGACGGCGAAACCTCCTACACGCTGGCGGTTTATTGCGAGGCGGACCACAAGGCGGCCCGCCGGCGCGCCCGTGACGGGCTGCTCTGGGTGTTTCGCAAGATCTTCGAGGTTTCCCGGCCGTTGCTTGCTACCCAGGTGGAGGGTTACGAGCATTACCGGCGGCTCGGCTGGCTGCTGCCGATCCTGGACAAGACGCTCTCGGTGCCGGTTCTGGAGCGGTTGGGGCTTGCCGCGGTCGGCGATCCGGACCATGTTTTGCGCAAACTCGCCGCCTTGCGGGATTCCGGCCTCGACCGGGTCAGCCTTGTCATCGGCGGCGGCGTTATGGATGTCGGGCAAACGACCGAATGCATGAACCTGCTGGCAAGGGACGTGCTGCCGAAACTCCGTTCGACGGGTGGCAATAAAGAGGACGCGACATTGACACGATGAGTAAGACTCTGCGGCAACTCGCCGAACTGGGCGCCGAATATCGCGACCCGATCGCCGTCATCGACTGGTCGGCGGCCGATGAATTGCGCCCCTGGCTGCCGCCGGAGGTATTGAGCCTGGCCGGCCTGCCGGCGCAGGCAGCGATGGATGCGGGCATGCTCAACAGGTTCAGCCGGGTGGAATTCGCCCGGCTCTGCGCCGCCGGACTGTGGCTCGAAGGGCTGCTGATCAGCCGGGTGATGAAGGATGGCTGCCTGACCACTCAGCCGGTGGAAGCGCGAATCATGCTGCAGGAAGTGCGCGAGGAGGCCGGGCACAGCCTGATGTTCCTCGAGATGGTCGACCGCGCCGGCCTGGGCGGCGTGCCGCTGCTGGGCGATATCCGGCTGTTGAGCTGGATTGCGCACCGGCTGCATCCCGATAGCGCCGAATTTTGGGCCATGGTCTATATCGGGGAGTCGGTGACCGACAGCTTCGCCCTGGCGGCCCTGCGCGCTGATAGTGAAAATATCTGCCCGCTGGCCCGCGAGGTCTTGCAGTTCCACCACAAGGACGAGGCGCGCCATATCGCGGCGGCGCGCACATTGTTGAAGACGCGGATCGGGGCTATGTCCGCGCCGCGGCGCTGGCTGTTCCGCGCAACCTTGAAATTCCTGCTCAAGCGATTCCTCCGCGCCACGCTGTACCCCACCGAGGCCAGCCTGCGCGCCCTGAACATCCCCGACCCGGCCGGCGCGGCCAGGGCCGCCGCGCAAAGTCCCGAACGCCGCGTCTTCGCCGAGGACTGCGCCCTGTCCGCCACGCGCTTCATCGAGCGCACCGTGATGCTGCCGCCGGAACTCACCGGGGAGGGCTGAGCCCTGCCATCGAAAACGCCGCTCTTCGTGGGTAGCCCGGTGTACCGCCGGGCGGCCTATGGCGGCAACCATCCGCTGGCCATTCCGCGCGTCGCCACGGTTATGGATCTGTGCGAGATGCTGGGCTGGCTGGACGAAGGGAATTTTCGCGAGAGCCAGGCCGCGACCATCGATCAACTGGCCCGCTTCCACGCCCGCGACTATATCGGCGCGTTGCGGGCGTCGGAGGCCGCGGGCAAGGTCGAGCCGAAAATTCGCGAGCGGTACAATCTCGGCACGCGCGAAAACCCGGTCTTCGCCGGAGTCTTCGAACGCGCGGCGACTGCCGTCGGCGGCTCGATTCTGGCGGCCAGGCTGGCGATAGAGCACGGCCTTGCCTACCACCCCTCGGGCGGCACCCACCATGGACGTCCCGACCGGGCCAGTGGTTTCTGCTATTTCAACGATCCGGTCTTCGCCATCCTGTCCTTCCTGGACGAGGGCGCGGGGCGGGTCCTCTACGTGGATGTGGACGCCCATCACGGCGACGGCGTGCAAGACGCCTTCGCCGATGATGAGCGGGTCTTCACGATCTCGATCCATGAGGCCGGCCGTTTTCCCTTCAGCGGCCCGGTGGACGACCGGGGCGGCGGGAACGCGCGAAACTTCCCCGTGCCGCGCGGTTTCAACGATAGCGAACTGGAATATCTGATGGAGGCAGCGGTGCTGCCGCTGGGCCATGAATTCGCGCCGGACGCGGTGGTCATCACCTGCGGCGCGGACGGGCTGGCCGGCGACCCGCTGTCGGCGATGGAGCTCAGCAATGTCGCACTGTGGCGGGCCGTGGAGATGGCGGCGGCGTTGGCGCCGGCGGCGGTCGTGCTGGGCGGTGGCGGCTATAACCCCTGGACGGTGGCGCGCTGCTGGACCGGCCTGTGGGGGCATCTGAACGGCTGGCCGGCCGATCACAATTTGCCGGAGGCGGCGCGAACCCTGTTGGCGGGGCTGGACTCCGATTTGGTGGACGAAGAGGACAGACCGCATTATTGGTATAACACGCTGGCCGACCCGCCCGCACCGGGCCCGGTGCGCGACGAAGTCAAGGCCGTCGCGGCCGCCATATTGAAGGTGGCATGACATGCCCTACTATTTTCCTCGGTTTAGCATTGCGCGCTACCGCCCGATCCATTTATATTAGAGTTCTTTAATACAAAGATGAGGGTCGCATGAACTGGCTGGGCCGCCTGGCGGAAATCGAGGAGTTGGAGGACGCGGAATTCGACGCGAGCCTGGTGGCCGAACTGGAGTCCCGCGCCGCCGCCATGGCATCCCGCCCGATCCGGTTCCCGACCCCGACCTTCAAGGAATATCCCAGCAGCGAGCTGGAAGGCTGCGGCAAAAACAGTTTCCCGGCTTTTTCCATAACCGCC
>DAOVHN010000384.1 GCA_030671915.1 Pseudomonadota bacterium | reverse complement strand
CATGCCGACGGTCTCGTCGTCGCCCAGCAGGATGGCGCCGTCCTGGTTCATGCCGGTCTGCTTGCGGAAGAACAGCTCGGCGGCGCGGGCGCGGAACGGATCGTCGTTGGCGTCCAGGATATTGCGCATGATCACATGGGCCAGTTGGTCCACGAACAGGGGCGGCACCGGCACGGCGGGTTGCTCGCCGCCGAACAATCCGCGATAGCAGGCCTCGACCGTGCCGGCCGCGATCAAGCGGTCGCGAAAAGACAGCACGACCTGGTAATTCTCCTCCGCGTCCGCATCGCCCAGCGCGGCCAGGCGCGCCGGATCGACCGCCAGGCGCGGGTCGGCCAGCAGTTCGGCGTGCAGCTCGCGCTCCGCGTCCAGCGATTCCTCCACTGGCGCGATTTCGGGCCGCGTCAGATAGGCCCGCAGGAAATCGTCGGTAACGCCCATACGCCCTTGCGCGTTGCGTTGAAGAAGCCGGTAGCCGGAACTGGGCCAGAGTTCTGTCATTCGTTTTCCAGATCGAATCGTCGGTGAAGGGGGCATCCCTAACGGTTTGGTATCCTTCTGCCAAGGTTCGCCGCGCGGGCATGCACGGATATTTGCCGCTTGCCTTGATGGCGCGCGGGACTAAAGTCTGTGCTGGATAGGAAATTTCAAGGGGCACGCCTTGAGCGAAGAGCATAAGAACCGGGTCGAGACCATGCCGGTAGGCATCGTCGTGGAACGCCGCGACAGCAGCCATCCGTGGGTGGATAACATATGGCTGCCCGTCGCGGTGATACCGGGCGCGCCGCCGATGGACCCCGACGGTCCGTGGAAAAAACTGAAGGAAGGCGAGGGTTGGGAGCAGTATCACGCGGGCACGCTCGAGATTGAGGTCTTCCGCACCGATACCCAGGCCTATCTGGACTGCCTGACCGGCGATCCGCCGTCGGTCTATGTGGTCCTGCGCGAGGATCTTGAGGGCGAGCATGAGGTAAAGCCCTTCATCGCCACGGTATCGTCCTTCGAGGCGCAGGATTATCTCGACGGCGAGGATATCGTGGAGGCGGTGCCGATGCCCGACGGTATGGTCGCCTGGCTGCGCGACTTTATCGATTTCCATCATGTGGACGAGCCTTTCAAGAAACGGAAACAACGCCGCCATCACAAAGAGGATGCGGGCGACCAGCCCAGATACGGGCGTGGTTCGGGATGGAGCGAAGGTCATGACCTCTGACGAGAGCCGGCTGAGCCGCTGGTCGCGCCGCAAGGCGGAAACGCGCGCCGGCCGCGGCGGCGCGGCGCCGGAACTGCGCGAGGAGAATGCAGATCTGCCCGTGGATGCTGCGAACCCCGGCGAAACCGGACAGGATGCGCCAGCGGATCAGGCGCCGCCGCCGGACCTGCCGGATATCGACACGCTGACCGCGGAGTCCGACTTCACGGCCTTCATGAAGGAGGGCGTGCCCAAGGCGCTCCGCCGCCAGGCCCTGCGCAAGCTGTGGGCCAGCGATCCGGTCTTCAACATTATCGACGGCATGGAGGAATATGGCGAGGACTATACGGACGCCGCGACGGTGATCGAGGGCATGAAAAGCGCCTGGGAGGTCGGCAAGGGATACCCGAAGGAAGAAAAACAGGAACCCTCGCCGGACGGGGCGGAAGCCGTGACCGACGAAGAGAGCGCCGACGACGAGGCGCATGAGGAAAATACCCGAAACGGGCCGTCGCCTGTCGCCGATGATACCGGCGATAACCCGGATGACGACGACGAAGACCTCGGCTGACGCAGGCTAACGAATAATTGACCGACGGTTTTCATCCCGCGGGTAGGTCCGGTTTCCCGCCCGTTGGGGCGGGTTTGAACGGAAAAACCCAATAATTTGTGTGTATTAAGCAGGGGGTTTTTTGGTGCGCCGCCTACACTACACGTTGACGCCTCGCTTTTGGCTGCTGTATTGTATGCACCTCGGGAGGAACAATAAGGGCTAAAGTCGCCGTGAGCGATGTACCCAAGGGCGGACATTCAGAGTCCGAAACCATAGGCGAGGACAGGCAGCGCGCGCAGCTTTACAGGCTGCTTGCAGGCCTGCTTGCTCGAATTCCGGACCGCGAAGCACTGGGCCGGGTCGCCGGTGTCGCCGGCGACGAGAGCGAGTTGGGTCAGGCGCTGACCGCGCTGGGCCAAACGGCCGCGGCGGCGGATCCCGCCCGTGTCGATGACGAATATCATGACTTGTTCATCGGCATGGGGCGTGGCGAGCTTATGCCCTACGGCTCCTATTACCTCACAGGTTTCGTTTACGAAAAACCCCTGGCCAGGCTGCGCGTCGATATGGACCGCCTCGGAATCGCGCGCGCCGATGACATCAAGGAGCCCGAGGACCACGTCGCCGCGCTGTGCGAGATGATGGCGGGGCTGATCGAGGGCGCGTTCGGCGAACCTGCGGATATCGTGTCGCAGCGCGCCTTTTTCGATGCCCATATCGGTCCCTGGGCAGGACAGTTTTTCGCCGATCTTGAAACGGCGAAGGCAACGGATTTTTACGCGCCTGTGGGCGCGATTGGCCGTATCTTCATGGAAATCGAGTCTACGGCATTCGAGATGGCGGCCTGAAACCGGGGGGCGATCCCGATAACGGCGGCTGTGGGTGTAAGAGCAAAGAAAGGTTGAGGCGATGAAAGCAAGGAAAGAAAAACAGCGGGTCGCACGCCGCGATCTTCTGAAGATTGCAGGTCTGGGCAGTGTAGCGGGCGCCGCGGCGATCGCCACGGCGGCCGGCAAGGCCGAAGCGGCGGCCGAGACGGACTCCAAGGGCTCCGGCTATCGCGAGACGGAGCATGTTCGCACCTATTACGACCTGGCGAAATTCTAAAGATCGATCGCTGATCCGTTAATCGGGAGACAGAGGAAATGCTTAGGAAAAAATCAAAGGGGCTCGCACGGAGCACCAACATCTCGCGGGCTCTGGCCGGCGTGACGGGCGGGGCGGTCGATCGCCGTACCTTCCTGCGTAATTCGGGCCTGGCGGCCGGCGGCATCGCTGCCGGCAGTATACTGACTGGCGGCATGGTCAAAAAGGCCGAGGCCGCGGCCGGCGGCGCCGATATAGAAATCAAGAAATCCGTTTGCACCCATTGTTCGGTGGGTTGCTCGGTCATTGCCGAAGTTCAGAAGGGCACCTGGATCGGGCAGGAGCCCGGTTTCGACAGCCCCTTCAATCTCGGCTCGCACTGCGCCAAGGGCGCCTCGGTTCGCGAACATCAGATCGGCGAGAAGCGGCTGCGCACGCCGATGAAGCTGGTCGACGGCAAGTACAAGGCGGTCAGCTGGGAAGACGCGATCAACGAGATCGGCGACAAGATGCTGAAGATCCGCGCGGAGTCGGGGCCGGATTCGGTCTACTGGCTCGGCTCGGCCAAGCATAACAACGAACAGGCCTATCTGTTCCGCAAATTCTATGCCTTCTGGGGTTCGAACAACGGCGACCATCAGGCCCGTATCTGCCATTCGACCACGGTCGCGGGTGTCGCGAACACCTGGGGCTATGGCGCGATGACCAACAGCTTCAACGACATCCACAATTCCCGTGCGATG
>DAOVHN010000687.1 GCA_030671915.1 Pseudomonadota bacterium | reverse complement strand
CCCATGGCGAATGGAAACGAAAAGCCCGCCGGATTTCCGGCAACGGTTTCGCTCCGGCAGCCATATAACCCACCGCAGCCATGAATACACCCTCAATCTTGACAATCGATGAATAATTGAACATAGTTCATTAATATATTCATGAACGCTGTATTTTTACCGAACCCTGTTGCCAGCATGGTTGGATCGCACATGATTTTGAATAAATTGAGGCATTCGATGTCGACTATCCGGAAATCGACCCGCCGGGCCGCCTTTCCGGCCCTGATTCTGGGCGGTATCGCGGGACACGCAATGGCCGCGGAAACCGAGGTATGGCCGAATATTCCTATGCCCACGTTGGGTGGCAAGCAGTTCTGGACCGACCGGTATTTCTATTCGGGATGGCGCATCCAGGAGAATGTCGTTACCGGCCATGCGCGGCTGCTCGACCCGGGCAATGTGCGACGCTGCTGGGGCGCCTACGTGGCCTGCCGGGCGGTTTTCGAGCGCATCCGCGTGGAACGCGGCATCGAGCCCCATGCCGGCCATCTGGTGATTCTGGTGCATGGGCTCGGCCGGTCGCGCGCTTCCCTGGGCGGGCTGGAACGGGCGCTGACATCCGCCGGCTATCGGGTTGCGGCGATGAGCTACGCCAGCACGCGCCGGTCCGTGGCCCGCAACGCCGACGACCTCAACGAGCTGATCGAGAACCTCGAAGGCGTGGACCGGATCTCCTTCGTCACCCACAGCCTCGGCGGCCTGGTGGTGCGCGACCTGCTGGCGCGCGAGGGAACACCCTGGCGCGGCCGGATCGCGGTCAACGCGCTGGTGATGACCGCTCCACCCAGCAGGGGTTCGCGGATGGCCGACATCCTGCAATATGTCCCGCCGGTAAACCTGATCCTGTGGCGCGGGCTGTTCGATTCGCGGACCCGGGCGGTCGCCACCCTGCCCGCCCCCGACGTCCCCTTCGCGATCATCGCCGCGGGGCGCGGCGGCATGGGCTGGAATCCGATCCTCAAGGGCGACGACGACCTGATCGTCTCGGTCGAGGAAACCCGCCTTGACGGTGCGGCTGGCTGGATGCGGGTCGACGGCATCCATGCCTTCGTGATGAACTATCCCGACAGCATCGCGGCGACGATCGATTTCATCGAACACAAGCGTTTCGGCGAACCGGGAGAAGAAGGGTAAAGATACGCAAGAGTTAATGCGTATACGCTCTCTTTTCGGCCCTGGGGCTGACTCCGGTGAGAAATCCGCCCTGATTCATACCACTAGACGCCCCGGCGCAAAGAGACCATGATATGGGCGTCTTCCGGACGAAACAGTCCCGAAACTGGGCATGTGTGACCCGAGGTCCGTCTTATGCGGGGTATGGTCCCGCGGAGGCGCGCGGCCAAGAGCGTCACATGGCCGGAAGCGTAGCGTAAACAGGGAGAAAACCATGAAAAAATTACTTGCAGGCCTCTTGTGGGCGGCGCTCGCCGTGACCGGCGGACAGGCCGCGGCGGGAACGCCGAAAGACACCCTCGTCATAGCCAAGGACATGAGCGACATCATCACCCTCGATCCGGCCGAGGTATTCGAGTTCACCGGCGGCGAGCTGATCGCCAACATCTACGACCGGGTCATGATGTTCGAGCCCGAGGACCTGGGCACGCTGGTCGGCGGCGTCGCGGAGAGCTACGAGATCAGCGCCGACGGCAAGACCGTCACCCTCAAGATCCGGCCCGGGCAGACGTTCCATTCCGGCAACCCGGTGACCGCCGAGGACGTGGCCTTCTCGCTGCGGCGGGTGATCAAGCTCAACAAGACGCCGTCGTTCATTTTCACCCAGTT
>DAOVHN010000051.1 GCA_030671915.1 Pseudomonadota bacterium | reverse complement strand
GATCAAAATGTCGGCGATCCGGCAATCCTCGTCATGGGCCAGCCCGTCCCTCAGCAGCGCCACCGTCCGGCCACCGGCCCGGTATATGCAGCCAAGGCCATCGCAGCGCAGGCGGCCGTCCGCGCTAGTTCCCGTTTCCGGCCAGTACAGGCTCGTCCCCTGCCCTTCCTGTTCCAGCCAGTCTTCGGCGGTGCGCCTTTCCCGCCGGCGCTGCGAGACGCTGAGCCGCCCGTCGGCCATGCGCACGGCCATCAGGCGCCCATCGTCGGAGACCAGCATGTCGGGCCCCTGCTGCATCCACAGGGTCGCCAGGCCGGCTGCAAGCCCCAGCAATCCGGCATAGCGCCAACGACGACGCCACAGGCAGAGCCACAGCCCACCGACGGCCACCAGCACAAGCCCCGCGATCGGTAACGCCGCGACCGGGCGCACCGCCCCCGGCCAGGCCGATATCCCGCCGGCGATCCATAACAGCCCGTCGATCCCCCAGCCCATCAGGGTCAGCGGCAGGCCTTCCAATCCCAGCGGCATCAGCACGGCCGCGATCACCGCCCAGGGCATGACCCACAGCGCCGTCAGTGGCACCGCCAGCATGTTCGCCGGCAGACCGTAGACTGCGATGCGCCCAAAATGATGCAGGGCGATCAGGCCGGTGGCGAAACTGGCGATGACCGTCGTCGCGGCAACCCCGCCCGCATAAAGACCGATGCGCGCGGCAACTCCTTGGCCGACGGCCGAGCGCACGGATCGGAACCGGTCCCGCGAGGCCTCATAGAAGGCGACCAGGGCGACGACGGCCGCGAAGGACATCTGGAAACTGGCCCCCAGCATGCTTTCCGGCGCGATCGCCAGGATGATTATCGCGGCCCAGGCGACGAGGCGCATTGAAATCGCCTGCCGGTCCAGCAGGACGGCCAGCAATACCAGCCCGGTCATCACGAAGGCGCGCTGGGTCGGCACCGTCGCGCCTGCCAGCAAAAGGTATGCGAAACTGCCGGCCATGGCCGCCACAGCCGCCCATTTCTTGATGGGGTGGCGCAGTGTCAGCCGTTCCGACAGCGCCAGCAGCGCGCGCAGCCCGAAGAACAACGTCGCCGCCACCAGTCCCAGATGCAGCCCTGATATCGCCAACAGATGCGCCAGGCCTGAATCGCGCATGGAATCCAGTGACTCTTGCGATATGGCGCTGCGGTCGCCGGTCATCAGGGCGGCGGCGAAGGCCCCGGACTCGCCGGGCAGCGCGGCACGGATCCGCTCAGTCATATGCAGCCGCAACGCCGCCATGAACAGCACCGGCGACCAGCCCTCCTCCGCGCCACCCTCCTCCGCCGGCCGCACCCGGCCCATGGCGAATCCCACGGCGCCGAGCCCCTGAAACCATGATCGCCGCTGGAAATCGTAGGCGCCCGGCGCCGACGGCGCCGACGGCGGGGAGAGCTTGGCGAACACATCGATGCGGTCGCCGATATCGACGACATCGCCCCGGCGCAGCTTGATTCGGACCAACGCCGGTGTCTCGGCCTCGTCCAGCCCCTTCAGGGAAACATGCTCCAACGTCACCCGTGGGCTGTCCGGCCGCAGTTCCACGCGCACCACGCGCCCGGTCACGCCCGCGGGGCCATAGGGTTTTGCGAGAACCGGGACCGCCGCCAGATGGGTACGCAACTGCGCCGCCGCGAACCCGCCCGCGCCGAACGCCACGCCCAGCAAGAGCAGTGCCAGCACCAGGTTCGCCCGCAAACGCCAAGCGACGAGCGTCGCGAACGCGAAAACGAAGATCCCGGCCATGGCCGGCGGCTCCCAGGGCAGGCCGAAGTATATGCCGATGCCGACGCCGAAGGCCACGGGCGCCCACAGCAGCCAGCGCTCACGCTCGCAGGCCACAATGTCCGCCAGTCTTTCCTTCAAGCCCATCATGGCATGCGCCACTCCCGCTCCCATGCGCCCCCACAAAACGATTTTGCCGTAGCGGCCGTCATTGTGCTACATCCCGGCCCGGCATTGCGCCACCCGCCAAGGTCATTCGAGGAATCACAATGTCTGTTGTAACCCGGTTCGCGCCTTCACCCACAGGGTATCTGCATATTGGCGGCGCCCGCACGGCGCTGTTCAACTGGCTGTTCGCCCGCCACCACGGCGGCCGCTACCTGCTGCGCATAGAGGATACCGACCGCGAACGCTCCACGCCCGAGGCAATCCAGGCGATCCTCGACGGGTTGCGGTGGCTGGAACTGGACTGGGACGGCGAGGAAATCTACCAATCGGCCAACCAGGCGCGCCATGCGGCCGTGGTTGCGGAACTGCTGGACAAGGGCCTCGCCTACCGCTGCTATACAACGCCGCAGGAACTGGCGGAAATGCGTGAAAAGGCGCGCGCCGAGGGCCGCCCGCCCCGCTATGACGGGCGCTGGCGCGACCGCGACCCGTCCGAGGCGCCCGAGGGCATCGATCCCGCGATCCGCTTGAAGGCGCCGCGGGAGGGCGAGACGGTGATACGCGATCTGGTGCAGGGCGAGGTACGAATCGGCAACGAGCAGTTGGACGACATGGTCTTGATGCGCGGCGACGGCACGCCAACCTACATGCACTCCGTCGTGGTCGACGACCATGACATGGGCATCACCCATATCGTGCGCGGCGTCGACCATCTGACCAATGCGGCGCGCCAGACCGTGTTGTACCAGGCCATGGGCTGGGACGTTCCCGAATTCGCCCATGTGCCGCTGATCCACGGGCCCGACGGCGCAAAACTGTCCAAGCGGCACGGTGCGCTGGGGGTCGAGGCCTACCGCGACATGGGCTACCTGCCCGAGGCCATGCGCAATTACCTTTTGCGCCTCGGATGGGCCCATGGCGACGAGGAGATTATCAGCACCGAACAGGCCGTCGAATGGTTCAGCCTGGAGGCCATCGGCCGCTCCCCCGCCCGCTTCGACTTCGCCAAGCTGGAGAACCTGAACGGCAACTATATTCGCGAGGCCGGGGACGCCCGCCTCGTGGACCTGATCCTGCCGCGCATCGCCGAAACGCTGGACCGGGATATCGACGAGGATTGCCGTGACATATTACTTGCCGGCATGGACGGGTTGAAACAACGTGCGAAAACATTGCTGGAACTTGCTGATAATGCGTTATTTTATTTGCACGCGCCGACCTATCCCCTGAAGGTCGAAAAGGCCGCCAAACTGCTGGCCGGCGACGGCGCGGCGATGGTGCTGGAGGTCGCGGACAAGTTCGCCGGACTCGACAAATGGGAAGCCGGCGCGCTGGAGGAAATCGTCCGCGGTTACGCGGAGTCGAAGGGGTTGGGCCTCGGCAAAATCGCCCAGCCCCTGCGCGCCGCCCTGACCGGGTCCAACATCTCCCCCGGCATCTTCGAAATCATGGAGGTTCTGGGCCGCAAGGAAAGTCTGGCACGGTTCAATGCTGCCCGGCCTGACTGAACATTGCCAGTCCGGATTTGCCCCAACGTCATCGGCAAGCTATAATTAGTGCAGCGCGAAAGATTTTTGTTGCGATGCAGCAATTCCGGCGAAATCGACGCCGGTCAGTCGCCACCTGACAACAGAATGCGAGGCTAAATATGAGCGAGGTACCCCCCGCCATGAAACCCGCCGTCACTGGCGATGTCATGACCCTGAAGGACCACCGCAGCGGCAAGAGCTTCGATTTCCCGATAATGGACGGTTCGGTCGGCCCGTCGGTGGTGGATGTCCGAAAGTTTTATGGCGATACCGGCTATTTCACCTACGATCCCGGCTACACCTCCACCGGTTCATGCGAATCCAAAATCACTTATATCGATGGTGAGGAGGGTGTGCTGCTCTATCGCGGGTATTCGATCGAAGAATTGGCTGAAAACAGTACGTTTCTGGAAGTTTGTCAACTTTTACTCGAAGGAGACTTGCCGTCGGTCGAGCGCAAGGACGCTTTCAAGAAGCATATCACCTATCACACGATGCTGCATGAACAGCTGCAGTATTTCTACCGCGGTTTCCGGCGTGACGCACATCCCATGGCGGTCATGGTCGGCGTGGCCGGTGCGCTTTCCGCCTTCTATCACGATTCGACTGACATTTATGACGAGAAGCAGCGCGTCGTCGCCTCGCACAGGCTGATCGCCAAGATGCCGACGATCGCCGCCTGGGCCTACAAATATTCGACCGGCCAGCCCTTCGTCTATCCGCGTAACGATCTGTCCTATGCCGCGAACTTCCTGCATATGACCTTCTCCACGCCTTGCGAGGAGTATAAAATCCAGCGTTCGTTGGCCCGCGCCATGGACCGCATCTTCATCCTGCATGCCGACCACGAGCAGAACGCATCGACCTCGACGGTGCGCCTCGCCGGTTCATCGGGCGCCAATCCCTTCGCCTGCATCGCATCGGGCATCGCCTCGCTCTGGGGGCCGGCCCATGGCGGCGCCAATGAGGCTGTGCTGACCATGCTGAGCGAGATTGGGACCAAGGACCGGGTTCCCGAGTTCGTCAAGCGCGCTAAGGACAAGGACGATCCCTTCCGGCTGATGGGCTTCGGTCATCGGGTCTACAAGAACTACGATCCGCGCGCCGCGGTACTTCGCCAGTCCTGCCACGAAGTGCTGGAGGAGCTGGGCGTGCAGCATGAGCCGCTGCTGGATCTGGCCCTGGAACTGGAGCGCATCGCGCTGGAAGACGATTATTTCGTGAAGCGCAAGCTGTTCCCGAACGTGGATTTCTATTCGGGCATCATTCTGCGGGCCATGGGTTTCCCCACATCGATGTTCACCGTGTTGTTCGCAGTGGCCCGCACCGTCGGCTGGATCGCCCAGTGGAAGGAAATGATCGAGGACCCCCAGCAGAAGATCGGGCGTCCCCGCCAACTCTATACCGGCCACCCGAAACGCCCCTACGTTCCCCTGGATCGACGGGGCTGAAGAAGCGTCGGGTCATGAAAAAGGCGGCCATCCGGTTGGAAGCCGCCTTTTTTTACCGTCTCATTCGTCGCTGATCACTTCCGTTCGATCAGTTCGATCTTGTAGCCGTCGGGGTCCTCGATAAAGGCGATCACCGAACCGCCATGCTTCATCGGGCCCGGCGGACGTGGGATTTTTACGCCCTCTTTCTCCATCTGTTCGCAAGTGCCGTAGATATCGGGCACGCCGATGGCCAGGTGGCCGAAAGCATTGCCGAGGTCGTACGGCTCTTCCTGTCCCCAGTTATGGGTCAATTCAATTACCGTGCTATCGGATTCATCGCCATAACCGACAAAGGCCAGCGTGAATTCGCCGGACGGGTAGTCGTCCTTACGCGTCAGTTCCATGCCGAGTAAACGGGTATAAAAATCAATGGATTTGTCCAAATCCTTCACGCGAATCATGGTGTGCAGGAATCGGAACTTACCGGTATCGACGCTTCCGCTCATAGAAATTCTCTCCTTCAACAGATGACCTGAAATGCCTGGCCCAGTTCATGTCCCGGACCGGGCGATGATGTCAAGTACCGCCTGCGCGGCGCGCCGGCTGGGAGCTTCCCCCCCCAACCCCAATTGCGACAGGGCGGGCTGCATCGCCTCTGTCTGCGCCACGCCCTCCGGGCCCAGCATCCGCTCCAACGCCTCCGCCAGGCGGTCGGGCCGGCAGTCGCCCTGGATCAGTTCCGGTACGATCTCGCGATCCTCGATGATGTTGATCAGGTTGCCGAAGTCAATACTGAGCAACCGGCGTACAATGAAATGGGTCAGCGGGGCCACGCGGTAGGCGACAACGGTGGGCACACGGGCCAGCGCCAGCTCCAGCGCAACGGTGCCGGACGCCGCCAGCGCCGCGTTCGAGGCGGCCATGGCATCATATCTCTCGGCCGCGCCCTGCAGCACGATCGGCGATCCCGGCCAGCCGGCCGCCAGATCACGGACCATGGGCGCCATCGCCTCGACGGTGGGGACCACGAGGCGCATGCCGGAATGCTGTTTTACCAGCAAGGTCATGGCCGATCCGAAATCACCGGCCAGCCGCACGATCTCGCCGCGCCGGCTGCCAGGCAGGACGCAGACGACCGGTGCGTCGGCCGCGATGCCGTGGCGCGCCCTGAAGGCCGCCCCGTCACCCTTGTCCGCGCCGGACTCGATGACCGGATGACCGACGAAGTCGCAAGGCAGCCCCACAGATTCGAACCACGGCGGCTCGAAGGGCAGCAGCGCCAGAAGATGCGTGAAGTCCCGCGCGAACCCTTTTGCGCGCCAAGGTCGCCAGGCCCAGACGGTAGGCGCCACAAAATGGATGCGCGGGATTGCCCGGTCGGTAACGCGCCGCACCACGCGCCGCGTGAAATCCGGGGAATCTATGGTCACCAGCGCGTCCGGCGCGGCTCGGTCTACCGCTGCTGCGGTTTCCCGGATCCGGCGCAGCAGCCGGGGCAAATGCGGCAGGATCTCCGCGATCCCCATGACCGATAGCTCCTCCATGGGGAAAAGGCTTTCCAGCCCCTGCTCGCGCATCATCTCGCCACCGACGCCGCAAATCTCGACTTTCCCGCCGGTCAGATCGCGCAGGGCCGCCATCAGGCGCGCGCCAAGCACATCGCCTGACGGTTCGCCGGCGATCATGAAGATCGAAGGTGGCCGGCTCATGATACCAATGCTCGTTGATAACGACCCATTTGACGACGCGCGGCGACCCGCCGGGCAGGCGCGGTTCGCGGCGCGATGCACCCGCATCGGGCAAGGGCCGCAACGCACTCGGCGGGTCGCCGCGCGTCACCGAAGGCCGTTTTTCCTTGACCGCTCGCGGCGTTGCGGCCCGCTTGTGGTGCGCGGCACCACGGCGCGAACCGCGCCTGACGAGCGGGTAAGGGAAATCGGTCAAATGGGTCATTATCAACGAGCATTGGTATTACCCGCGCGCCACGCCGACCACGAAGACGCCCGCATTGTCGGCGGCGCGGACCAGTTCGTCGACATCCAGGATAATCGTCGTGCCGGCGCCCACGGCGATACCGCGCAGGCCGGCCTCGGCGACATGGCGGATGGTTTCCGGGCCTATGGCCGGCATGTCGACCCGGGTTTCCTGGCCCTGCTTGGAAAACTTGACCAGCACCCCGCCCTTCCCGTCGCGTTTCAACGCCTTGCAGCGCTCGATCAGCGCATCCGTGCCCTCCACGGCCTCGACGCCCAGCACTATACCCTGCTGCACAACGACAGCCTGGCCGATATCCACATTGCTTAGCGCCGTCAACACGGCCATGCCGCGGGCGATGTCGTCCTCGGCCTGGTCATCGGGAACGTTTGTCCCCAAGGGGCCTTCCCCGACGGTTAGTTTCGGCAGCACTTCATGTGCACCAATGACCCGACACCCCTCGGCCTCCACCTCGTCAATGACAGCGCGCAGCAAGCGGTCGTCGCCAAATCCCTTGCGTCCGAGTTTGGCGAAGAACTTTATGACCCGAAGGTCCGGGCGCAGATCGAGGAGCGAAGGGCGACGGACCCGCCCGGCCATAACCAGTTCTTCGATACCCTGTTCCTTCAGAATCGCAAAACCGCGGCCCGCCGCGCCCATGCGAATCCATTCATGAGGAACCTGTTCGACGATTTCCGGGTCTGCCTGCCCCGTCAGAGCCAGCACGAAGAAATCGCGGCCGGAATCGCGGCAAGCCTCGATCAGCAACCTGGGCAACCGGCCGCCGCCCGCGACGATGCAGAGCTTACCCGTCATTCTCCGACTTCGGTATTACCAGCCCGCGCTTGGACTCGGCGCGAATGAACGCCGCCACCTGTTGCACGACCGTGTTATCGGTAAATTCGCCGGCCACCTTGTCCAACCGTTCTTCAAGCGTGCCGCCGGCGGCGAACAATTCGCGATAGGCGGCGCGGATACCGTGAATTGTGTCGCGGTCGAAACCCCGCCGTTTCAACCCGATGATATTCAGGCCGGAAAGGCTGGCCCGCTCGCCCATGACGGAGCCGAAGGGAATAACGTCATGCTCGACCCCGGACAGGCCGCCGATCATCGCATGCTCGCCGATCCGCACGAACTGGTGGACCGCGGCCAGCCCGCCGATCACGGCGAAATCGCCAACCGACACGTGACCGGCCAGGGTCGCGTTGTTGGCCATGATGACGTGATTGCCGACCTGGCAATCATGAGCGACATGGGCGCCAATCATAAACAGCCCGTTGTCACCGACGCGGGTTTCCATGCCCCCGCCCTCGGTGCCGGGATTCATGGTGACATATTCGCGGATGACATTGTTCCGGCCGATAATCAGCGTCGATTTCTCGCCGGCATATTTCAGATCCTGTGGCGGCAGGCCGATCGAGGCGAAGGGGAAAATTTGCGTCCCCTCCCCGATTTCCGTCAAGCCGTCTACAACGACATGGGCCTTCAGAACAACGCCGTCGCCAAGGGCTACATCGGGTCCGACCACGCAATAGGGGCCGATCGAAACATCCGTGCCGATCTTCGCCGCCGCGTCGACGACCGCTGTTTCATGAATCGGCGCCACTCAGCTATCCACCAGCATCGCAGCAAATGTCGCTTCGGCGACCAGCGCGTCGCCGACCATGGCCTTGCCATCGAACTTCCACACAGCGCCCCGGTTCTGCTTCCTGGTCACATGGATACGCAGCATGTCGCCAGGTACCACTGGCTTGCGGAAACGGGCGGAGTCGATGGTCATGAAATAAACCAGCTTGCTCGTCGCCTCGCCGCCAAGCGAATGTACAACCAGCACCCCCGCGGTCTGCGCCATCGCCTCTACGATCAACACCCCGGGCATGATCGGTCGCTGCGGGAAATGTCCCTGAAAATGCGGTTCGGAGACAGTAACCGCCTTCTCACCGACCGCGCTTTCACCCAGCACTATATCCACCACCTTGTCTATCATCAGGAACGGGTAGCGATGCGGGATCATTTTCATGATCGCGTTGATGTCCAATTCACTTATTTGATCAGATTTATTTGTCATTCCTTTAAATTTTCTTTCTTTTTTGTAGCCAAACGTCCGAGAATTACAACCTCCCGGAAAAACTGTTTCAACGGCTTCGCCGGCGTGCCCATAACCTTTTCGCCCGGTTCGATATCCTTCAAAATACCGCTCTGCGCCGCGATCTGCACGCCCGAACCGATTTTCAGATGACCGGCAATGCCGCCTTGTCCGCCCATAATCACCAGGTCCCCCAGCACAGAACTGCCCGACATGCCTACCTGGGCCGCAATGACGCAGCCCTTGCCAAGGCGCACGTTGTGCCCGATCTGGACCAGATTATCAATCATGCTGCCCGCGCCGATCACCGTATCCGGGCCCGTGCCCCGGTCAATCGTCGTGTTGGCGCCGACTTCCACATCGTCCTC
>DAOVHN010000482.1 GCA_030671915.1 Pseudomonadota bacterium | reverse complement strand
CGAGGACGCGGACCTCTACGCCTACCGGTAGCGCATTCCCCACTTGCGTGGGCGACACCGGCCCTCTCCCTGGAGGGTGGTCGAGTGGCCTCATCCTTCGACAGGCTCAGGATGAGGGTTTTCTGTTATATTCCAACCACTCGCTCCTCATCCTGAGCCTGTCGAAGGATGTGTTGGAGGGTGGCCGCGATCAGGTAAGCGGTGGGGCAACTCAAGAAAAAAAATGCCCCGCCTCTTCACATTCCCGTTAGCAGGACCCCGGCTGCCGCGTTCCTTGTTGACATTGCCATCAGAACGGTCATTCTGGAAACCGGAACGAGCGTTCTGGAAGGAATCGAGTGATGGACCGGCGGGAACAAGGCGACAGTGAAAACACCGGGGACCGGCTGCAGCGGGCCATGGAGCTGTTCTGGCGGCAGGGCTATTACGACACCTCGGTCAGCGACCTGGTGGCGGAAACCGGCGCCAACCGCTACGGGCTTTACGGCGACTACGGCAGCAAGCAGGGCCTGTTCCGCGAGATCCTTCGAGTCTACGGGCGTGAAGTGACGGCCCGAATGACGGCGGTCATGTCGGCGCCGGATGCCTCGCTGGCCGAAATCCGCGCCTTCTTCGCCCAGTTCCTCGACATACTCGAAACGCCGCGCGGCCAGATGGGCTGCCTGGTCTGCAATACCGCGACCGAGGTTTCCGACCAGGACGCCGATATCGCCGCCGATATCGCCGATCATCTGGCCAGCCAGCGCGGCCTGTTCCGCGCCGCGCTGGCGAATGCCCGCGACAAGGGCGAAATCGCCGCCTCCGCCGATCCGGAAATTCTCGCCGATCACTGCGTGGGGTCGCTGATGGGATTGATGGGGTATGCACGCTCGCCCGCCCCGCGCGAGGCCGTGCGCAATCATGTGAAGGGAATTCTGGGCTTTCTCGATGCGATCGCCCGCAATCCGGAATAACAATCAACCATAGAGGATCAGAGACAATTATGAATGCCGAATACAAGATGACATCCGCGCCGATTACCCAGGAAACAGCCGAGGGCCGCGCCGCGGAAGTGCTCGACAAGGCGAAAAAGCAGGTTGGCTTCATCCCCAACATGTACACCGGCATGGTGCATTCGCCGGGGCTGCTGGAAACCTACCTGGATGGCTATACGCTGTTTCGCGAAGAATCCGGTTTCTCCAGCCAGGAGCAGGAAGTCGTCTTCCTGGCGATCAGCCGCGAGAACGGTTGCGACTATTGCGTCGCCGCGCACAGCTTCATCGCCGACGCCAAGTCAGGCCTCGCCGCCGAGGTGACCGACGCCATCCGCGACGGCCGCCCCATCCCGGACGCGAAGCTCGCCGCGCTGGCCGGGTTCACCGCCACCATGGTGCGCAAGCGCGGCCTGCCCGCGAAGGCCGACGTTCAGGCCTTCCTCGACGCGGGTTACACCGAGCGGCATATCCTGGAGGTCATCCTGGCGATCGCCGTGAAGACCATCAGCAACTATTCGAATCACATATTCCACACCGAGGTCGACGAGGTATTCGCCGGCCGCGCGTGGACCGCAACCCAGGCCGCCTGACGGTTCACTGCCCGGACGTCGGGCGTGCCTGCATCTGCCCGGTCCCCCTTGGCGGGGGGCCGGGTATTTTGTTTCGATACGAGGATAGCGTGTCTGCGCTGCAGGGGACGCACAAGAAAGGGCCGGGGAGATCGCGCTCCTCGGCCCCATTTCCTCACCTATAGCCGCGCCGTTCAGGCGGCTTCGGTCAGCTTGACCCCCACATGCTCGCTCATGATGAGCTTGTTGAGCAGCTTGACCAGCGCGTAGACCGCCTTGATCGACGGAGCCGGAGTGTGGGTGATATCGCCGATCTCCAGGATCGCGCCGACCAGGGCCTCGGTTTCCAGCGAGCGGCCGGCCTCGACATCCTGCAGCATCGAGGTCTTGTGCGCGCCCACGCTCTCGGCGCCGGCGATGCGCTTCTCGATGGTGTGGCGGAAAGTGACGCCCAGAGTCTCGGCGATGGTCTGGGCCTCGGCCATCATGTCGGCGGCGAGCTCGCGCGTCTCGGCGAAGCGGCAGATATCCACCAGCGTCGCATGGGTCAGCGCAGAGATCGGATTGAAGCTGAGATTGCCCCAGGCCTTGAGCCAGATTTCCGAGCGGATATCGTCGAGAATGCGCGAGCGCAGGCCGCTGTCGACGAAGAGGTCGTGAAGCTGCTGAATGCGCTCGGTGGTCGAGCCGTCCAGCTCGCCGACGGGGAAGCGGTCGCCCTCGACATGTTTGATGACACCGGGCTCGGGGACGCCGGCCGCCGGATAGACGACGCAGCCGACCAGGCGGTGGGCCGGGATATGGCGGGTCAGCAGGCCCGAGGGGTCGAGAGTGCGCAGGCGGCTGCCATCGTACTTACCGCCGAGCCGTTGGAAATACCACCAGGGAATGCCGTTCTGGACGGTCAGGATCATGGTTTCCTCGTCCAGCATAAGCTCGATGTCGCGCGCCACCTGGTCGAGGAAATGCGCCTTGACGGCCAGCACCACCAGATCCTGCTTGCCGGCCTCCTCGGCCGATGTCACGGCGCGGACCTTCGCCACATGTTCGCTGCCGTCCTCCCAGATCAGCTTCAGGCCGTTCTCGCGAATCGCATTGAGATGCGCGCCCTGGTCGATGACCGTGACATCGTTTCCGGCTTCGGCGAATTTGACCGCCATCAGGCCGCCGATCGCCCCGGCCCCGACAATGCAGATTTTCATGGCTCTTTCCTCCTTCGCGCCCCCGTGGCGCGGTTTCTTGCTAGTTGATGTAAGTGTTGGAGAGCGTGCCGACGCCCTCAATCGAAATCTCGACCGTGTTTTCCGGCTGTTTCATGGAGCCGACGCCGACCGAGG
>DAOVHN010000419.1 GCA_030671915.1 Pseudomonadota bacterium | reverse complement strand
GCGCGGCCTCGACCGGCCAGCCCTGAAAAAGAGTATAAACAGGTACTTTCCCACGGCCGGATCGGCGCTCGCCACGCCCGGCCGGGCGATTCCGGCGGTTTTTGTCTGGATTCGATAGAGAACAGGCACAGGAAAGATGTATCCGCGGGGTATGCGCGATAGAGATCGCGGGGTGAGTTTTCGGTAGATAAAGGTTGGCCGGAAGGTATGCGTCACCGCGGTTCCAGCGGCGCCCCCCTCATCCCGAGGAGGGCCGAAGGCCCGTCTCGAAGGGTGAGGTCGCTCGGTAGGGGCGATCGAACAATACTCAGAACATCGTTTCGATGACGCGGTCGGGCGGGTTATGGCCGTCGGCGAAGGTCTTGATATTGATGATGACCTTCTCGCCCATATCGACGCGGCCCTCGACCGTGGCTGAGCCCATATGTGGCATCAACACTACATTGTCGAGTTTCATCAGCTTGGGGTTCACCGCGGGTTCGTGCTCGAACACGTCCAGTCCCGCGCCGGCTATGTCGCCGCTTTCGAGCGCCCGGGCCAGCGAGTTCTCGTCGATCACTTCGCCGCGGCTGGTATTGACGATATAGGCATGCGGGCGCAGCAGCTTCAGCCGCCGCCCCGACAACAGATGGAAGGTCGCCGGCGTATGCGGGCAGTTGACCGAGACGATATCCATATGGGCCAGCATCTGGTCGAGGCTGTCCCAATAGGTCGCCTCGAGCTCCTGCTCCACCTCTTCCTGGACGCGGCGGCGATTGTGGTAATGCACCGACAGGCCGAAGCCACGGGCGCGCCGCGCCACCGCCGATCCGATCCGCCCCATGCCGACGATGCCCAGCCGCTTGCCCCAGATGCGGTGGCCCAGCATCGAGGTCGGGCTCCAGCCGGTCCAGGCGCCGGAGCGCAACAACCGCTCGCCCTCGGTCAGCCGCCGCGGTACTGCCAGGATCAGCGCCATGGTCATGTCGGCGGTGTCCTCGGTCAACACGCCGGGCGTATTGGTGATGGTGATGCCGCGCGTGCGCGCGGTGGCGAGGTCTATATGGTCGACGCCCGTACCGAAGGACGCGATCAGCCGCAGGTTCTCGCCAGCCTGCGACAGCACGCCGGCGTCTATGCTGTCGGTCACCGTCGGCACCAGCACATCCGCCTCCTGCACCGCCTTTACCAGTTCCGTCTGGCTCATGGGCTTGTCGTCGAGATTCAACTGGGTCTCAAACAGCTCCATCAGCCGCGTCTCGATGACGTCCGGCAGTTTGCGGGTCACAATGACCAGCGGCTTGCGAGTCATTTTTTCTTTTGCCATGGACCGACCTTTTAACTTGCACCCTGACGCCGGTTATACAACACCGCCCGCACCTGTCTAGCATTTCGGGCGGCGGAAATCGTCGCGATTACGCCATGATCCTTGACCGCCACGCCGCCGATTCCATTATAAGAACAAGTGATTCGCAACATGCAGCCATACCTGAACCGCAGGACCCTTGCCATTGTCGCCGTCGCGGCCATTGTTCTGGCCGTTGGTATCGCGCTGTTTTACGCCGCGCGCAGCCGCCAGGCCGACAATGACAGGCCACCCTCGCGCTTCGTGACGGTCAAGGCGGACAAGGCCAATGTCCGGGCCGGGCCGGGCAAGCGTTATCCGGTGCGCTGGGTTTTCGTGCAGCCGGGCATCCCGGTCGAGATACTGGCCGAATACGAGAACTGGCGACAGATCAGGGACTGGGAAGGGCAGGAAGGCTGGATCCATGCCGCCATGCTGTCGCGGAAGCGCAACGTCATCGTGACCGGCGAGAAACGTACGCTCTACCGCCGCGCCGACGCCTCTTCGCCGCCGGTCGTCGTGCTGAAACCCGGTATCGTCGCCGAAATCGAGGATTGCAACGAGGAATGGTGCCGGGTCGAGGTCAGGAATAACCGCGGCTGGCTGCGTCGCGGCGAATTCTGGGGCGTCGAGCCCGGCGAGGTTATCGAATAGCGGCTTCGTGCAACCTCACCCAGGAGACCTTTGCGCGAAGCGCAAGGTCGTCATTGCGAGCCGTAGGCGAAGCAATCCAGCCCGCCGCCAGCCTGGATTGCCGCGGCGCTTCGCGCCTCGCAATGACGATATCCGGCTTCGCGCAAAGGTCTCCAGGATGACGAGGCTGCGCAAGCAGCCGTCTCGAAGGACGAGGTCGCGCCACCCCGAATGTGGTCCGATCAGCCGAAGTCCTTCGCCAGCATCTGGCGGGTTTCCTCGGCGATGCGGACCATGTGGCCGTAGCCGGGATGCTTGAAGCCGACGATCACCTCGGCGCCCGGCTTGCGGAATTTTTCCACCTGCGCGTCGGTGAAGGGGAAATGGAGGAACTGCACCGCGGACGCCTTGCCGGCGGCGCTGGTGCGGTCCACGTCTTCCTCGGCCACGCCCATGATTTCCTCACCGTCGACGCGCAGGAACATGGTCTCCTCGATGCCACCCAGCCCGGCCAGCACATTCGCGCGGCGCACCGGGTCGTCGATTTCGAACAGGACCGTGCAGACCAACTCGCGCCCCTTGGGGATCAGCGGGTTGTAGGCCGCCAGCTCTTCGGTAAGCTGCTCCTCGCCGCCCTTTTCGATATAGAGCATCTCGTGGACCTGCAGCCACATGCTGTCGTAGTCCTCGAAATGCGCGGTCGCGTCGGGGCCGATGGCGACGCGGCGCAGCTTCTTCCTGGCGATCATCTCGCGGCGGCGCTCCTTGCGGGTCGCGCCGTATTCGGCCATGTCCATAATGTCGTCGCGGGTGATTTCGGTTTTCACTGTCATAACATCCGTATCCGTTTACTGGTTGTTCCGGCTTCGGCCAGCGTCTTTTCACTCCGCCAGCCCGTAGGCGCGGGCGAACAGCATGACGGGGTGTGAAGCCAGCTCGATCTCGGGCTTGTCGCCATCCAGCCGGTCGATCCCCTGCATGATATGGGTTCCGGCGAGCGGACATTCGGAGGCGATATATTGCTTTCCGCTCTTCGCCACGTTGCGCGCCGTGGTCTTGCCGATCTTCAGCGCCACCTCGAAATTATTTTTCATAATGCCCCAGGACCCGCCATGGCCCGAGCAGCGCTCGATCACGGCGATATCGGCCTCGGGCACCAGGCGCATCATTTCCACCGCCTTGGCGCCGACATTCTGCACCCGCGCGTGGCAGGCCAGATGCACAGCAACGCCGCCGTCCAGCGGTCTCAACCCATCAGCCAGGCCCTCGTCCTTCGCGATCCCGACGATATATTCGCTGACGTCGAAGGTCCTTTCCGACAGCGCCTTGACGTTCTCGTC
>DAOVHN010000230.1 GCA_030671915.1 Pseudomonadota bacterium | reverse complement strand
TGGCCCGCGCCGAGGCGCTGATCGACGCGGGCGTCGACGTGGTGGTGGTCGATACCGCCCACGGCCACAGCAAGGGCGTGATCCAGGCGGTCGGCCAGATCAAGAAACTGAGCAACCGGACCCAGATCATCGCCGGTAATATCGCGACCAAGGAAGGCGCCCAGGCGCTGATCGACGCCGGCGCCGACGCCATCAAGGTCGGCATCGGGCCGGGTTCCATCTGTACGACGCGGATCGTCGCCGGCGTCGGCGTGCCACAGCTCACCGCCATCATGAACGCGGTCGCCGTCTGCCGCCAGGCCGGCGTCACCGCCATCGCCGACGGCGGCATCAAATTTTCCGGCGATCTGGCCAAGGCGATCGCCGCCGGCGCCGATTGCGCCATGATCGGCTCGTTGCTGGCGGGCACCGAAGAGGCGCCGGGCGAGGTATTTCTTTTCCAGGGCCGTTCCTACAAGGCCTATCGCGGCATGGGCTCTGTGGGCGCGATGGCGCGCGGCTCGGCCGACCGCTACTTCCAGCAGGAAGTCTCGGATTCGCTGAAGCTGGTGCCCGAGGGCGTCGAGGGCCGCGTGCCCTACAAGGGACCGGCCGGCACGGTGATCCACCAGCTTGTCGGCGGGCTGAAGGCGGCGATGGGCTATACCGGCAACCCAACCATCGCCGACATGCACGGCAACTGCACCTTCGTGAAGATCACCAACGCGGGCCTGCGCGAAAGCCATGTCCATGACATCACCGTCACCCGCGAGGCGCCCAATTACCGCACCGAGAACTGATATCAACGAGCATTGGCATGACGCCCCATGACACCGGGCGCACGGGTTGCCGCGGCGATCGAACTGCTGGACGCCGTCGAGGCGGACTTGACGCGGCCGGTCGATGCGCTGGTCGCCGGCTGGTTCCGCAAGCGGCGCTATGCCGGTGGCGGCGACCGCAGGGCCATCCAGGCGATCCTCTATACCGTGCTGCGCCGCCGGGCGCAGATCGACTGGTGGCTGGAAGCCGAAGGCCGCCCCGTGGATTCACGAGGGCGCGCCCTCGTCGCGCTGACGCTGGGCGAGGGGTGGGGCGAGGCGGACCTGGACGGCGCTTTCGACGGCGGGCAATACCGCCCGGCGCCACTGGACGAGGGAGAGTGCGCCCTGGCCGCGTCGCTTGCCGGCAAGGGGTTTGACGATCCGGCGCAGCCGGTCCATGTAAGGGGCAACATCCCGGCCTGGATGGAGGAGGGGTTCCGGGCGGCGCTGGGCGATACGCTTGAACCGGAACTCGCCGCCCTGATGCGCGAGGCGCCGGTGGATTTGCGCATCAACAGCCTGAAGACGTCCCGCGAGGCGGTGGCTGGACTGCTGGCCGCGCAAGGCATTGAGTCCACGCCCACTCCCTTTTCACCGCTGGGGCTGCGGCTGGCCGGGCGAGTAAATTTGGCCAACAGCCCGATCATCCGCGACGGGCTGGCGGAACCGCAGGACGACTCATCGCAGATCGCGGCGTTGCTGGCCGGCGCGCGGCCCGGCGAAGCGATCGTCGATTTCTGCGCCGGGGCCGGGGGCAAGACGCTGGCGCTGGCGGCCATAATGGAAAATCGGGGACATATCGTCGCCTGTGACACCTCGCCCGGCCGGCTGGAACGCGCCCGCCCGCGGCTGGAGCGCGCCGGTGTGGAAATCGCCGAATTGCAGGTCCTGGAAGGCGGGAACGGACTGTGGCCCGGCGCGGAAGAGGGTGGTTACGACCGCGTTCTGGTAGACGCGCCCTGCAGCGGGACTGGCGTCTGGCGGCGCCATCCCGAGGCGCGCTGGCGAATTAATAGCGAAGATTTGATGCAATATATGGCACTGCAGGCCCGTATCCTGACCGCCGCCTCACGGCTTGTGGCACCGGGCGGGCGGCTGGTCTACGCGGTATGCTCGCTGCTGCCCGAAGAGGGGGAGGGGCGCGTCGCCGAGTTTCTGCGCATGTGCCCGGATTTCAACGCTTTTCCGGTCTGCAAGGCATGGGAGACAAGGCTCGGTTCCGACTGCCCGGCGGGGGATGTTTTCCTGCGGCTGAGGCCTGGCCGCGACGGCACGGACGGCTTCTTTGTCGCCATCCTGGTTCGCGACGGCGGGTCTTCATCAATACTTTTGGCTTAGAGCGGGTCGTGATTGATCGTACTCACGATTAATTGCGTGAATCCGCTCTAAATCTTTAAGATCGAGCCGATTTACCGGGTTGGTGGATCGCCAAAGGCGATTCCAGTCAACCCGGATCGGATCTAGTAAGAAAATGTAAGGAAAATCGTGAGAACATGATCCCCTACGATAATTCGAGGAGGTAATCGGCCGATGACCGTCGTGGACCTGCACATAGCGACCCTGGAGGACGCCGAGGCGATCGCCCGGATCCATGTGGAGACCTGGCGCAGCACCTATGCCGGGTTGCTGCCCGACGATCTCCTGGTCGGCATGTCGCTGGAGAAGCAGGCGCGGATGTGGCAGCGCATGCTGCGCGGCGGCGAGACGGTGATCGTGGCCGAAGATCCGCGTTACGGTATCATCGGCTTCGGGTCCTATGGACCGAATCGTTCCGCGCGTAGCGAATTCACCGGTGAAGTCTATACCCTCTACCTGCTTCCCGATTTCCAGGGGCTGGGCCTCGGCCAGGACCTGCTGCAGGCGCTGTTCGGCGCGCTGGCCCGCGAAGGCCACGAGACCGGTCTGATCTGGGTTCTGGCAAGCAACCCGTCGCGCTTTTTCTACGAGGCCATGGGCGGCAAACCCGTCGCGGCGCGCAACACCCAAATGGGCGGCCAGACGGTCCGCGAGGTCGCCTACGGCTGGGAAAGCATCCACGCCGTCCCATCGGCCCGCGTCTGACGCCAGAACGGGGCGACTTCCTGAAAAAGTAAAGGGTGGCGACCCCGACGGGATTCGAAAGCGTTTGGGACTGTACCGGCTAATACCGTACAGTCCCGTTTTCGTTGGTTTTCTGCGGTTTTTGCCGATAGGGAAACTGGCGCGATACCGGGCTATACCATGCCGTACCATGCTGTTGGGTGCCAATTCGGGTGCCAACTTTGCACGAGAGATATCGGTAGCGCCGCAGACCTGGTAATTCTATGGCTGCCGCGTTTCGGACGGTTACTGGCGGGGCTTCCGGTCGGCATGTCTACTCCTTCCGGGATCCGGTGGACGAGGTAGTTGGACGTGGCCTGTGTGGCGACGAGGTTGGCTCGGTCGTTCGGGGTAACCGACCAGGACGCCACTGTCTGTATCGCGGCCACGAGTTACGACGTGCCGTCAAGCACAGCTTCTGATATCGTGTGACTCACCGAGTGGTGCCTACGGGAAACCCGGGAGGCTGGGCCGATGTCCCCGAACAAAGCAAAATGGTTATTGGCAGGACTGATGTGGCTGATTGTCTGGCCCGGCGTGAGCCACGCGCAGTCTCCCGACCTCATGGACGCATTCAAGCGATACTCCGAGTTGAATGACCAGGGTCACTATCGAGAGGCTATCCCGTACGCCGAAAAGGCGCTGAAGCTGGGAGAGCAGGAGTTCGGCCCCGATCATCCGGCCACCGCCTCAATGCTCAACAACGTGGCGAAACTCCATGGGATCCAGGGCCGCTACGCCGAGGCCGAGACGCTCTACCAGCGCTCGCTGGCGATCTTCGAGAAGGCCCTCGGCCCCGAGCACCCCGAAGTGGCCACGGACCTCGACAACCTGGCGCTGCTCTACGATACCCAGGGCCGCTACGCCGAGGCTGAGCCGCTCTACCAGCGCTCCCTGGCGATCTGGGAGAAAGCCCTGGGACCCGAACACCCCGATGTGGCCACGAGCCTCAGCAACCTGGCGGCGCTCTACCATGTCCAGGGCCGCTACGACAAAGCCGCGCCACTATACCGGCGTTCGCTGGCGATCCGGGAGAAGGCCCTCGGACCGGACCATCCCAAATTGGCCGCGGACTTGGAGAACTTTGCCAACCTGCTGCGACAAACAGGACGTACCAAGGAGACCGAACCGCTCTACCGGCGTTCGCTGGCGATCCTGGAGAAGGCCTTTGGCCCGGAGCATCCCCATGTGGCCACGAGCCTGAACAACCTGGCGGCACTCTACCACGTCCAGGGCCGCTACGACGAAGCCGAGCCACTGTACCGACGCTCGCTGGCGATCCGGGAGAAGGCCTTCGGACCCAAGCATCCCAGAGTGGCCAAGAGCTTGGAGAACTACGCCGACTTGCTCCGAAAAACAGGACGCGCCGAGGAGGCCATCGAGATGGAAGCCCGCGCCAAGGCGATCTGGGCCAAGTAGCCGCCTCATCCCGGCGTCCGGGCGTAACCTTGCCCCCGTTATTCCCCCACTGGTGAGTAGAGTCTGTTCTGGTTATGCGCCTGTTCAGGAGCACAACGTAGTCGGCCATCGAGGCCCGCAGACCCTTATTCGCTGCCCTGGAGTATCCTTGTGCAACGGGTTAACTTGGATTGTGCCCGATCTGCTTAATGAAATCCGCGACAAGCCGGTTCACTCCATCAGCGATTCCCATATTCGCGCGCCAGCGCAAGATCTCCCAAGCCTGTGCAGGGTTACCGACAAAATTTGCGACGTCATAGTTGCGTTCAGGCGCCTCAATGATTTCCGCGCGCCCGCCACCGGCCTTATTGGCGATTCTCGCAAGCTCGCCCAACGTCGTTGCCCGCCCTGTCAGGAGGTGCATCGGTGGCACGGTTTCGCCAGCCATCACAGCCTTGGTCACCGCCAATACGCCTCGAACGGTGTCATCGATGTGCGTAAAATCAAAGGTGTGTCCGCTCCCGCAGACTGTCAGTCTCGAACCTTCTGCAGCGCCACGAGCAAAGGCCGGAACGACACGATCCGGATGATCGGTGGTCCTCCCATAGACGTTGGACAATCGAACGATTGCAGTGTTGAGACCTTCCCTACGCGCCTCTAGCATCAACCGCTCCGCTTCGGCCTTGGAGCGTCCGTACACATTTACCGGCCGTA
>DAOVHN010000146.1 GCA_030671915.1 Pseudomonadota bacterium | reverse complement strand
GAAAAGCGCCAACAAGAGATCAAATGGCGGGAAAAGGGTTTCCGTTGCCATCAGTATCGGCGTGTCCGAACGCTCGGACAAAAACCCGACGCCCGAGGCGGTAACCAGGGCCGCCGACCAGGCGCTGTATCGCGCCAAGAAGGGCGGACGCAACCGCGTCTCGCAATAGCGACCCGCTCAGTCCGATTTGAAAAGCTGTTTTATCACATCGCCGATGTCCTGGAATGACAGCGGCCTGTTTCCGTTTGCCGGCAGGCTGCCGATCGATCCGCCATTGCCGGCTTCCGTAACGAGTGCGGCTTGCGCGCCGGCGGACGGCGACCGATAGACATCCATCATGAAATCATGCCAGATGCGCGCTGGCAGGCCGCCCCCGCTCAACCCCTCGACCGGCTTGTTGTCGTCGCGCCCGACCCATACACCGACCACCAGATCGCCGGTGAAGCCGATGAACCAGCCATCGCGATTATCCTCGCTGGTGCCGGTCTTCCCGGCGGCGGGGCGTCCGATATCAGCCGCGCGTCCGGTGCCCTGCTTCACCGTAGCGATCAACATGTCCAGCATCTCATCGCGTTTCCAGGGCAGGATGCCGCGGCTGGCGCCGGGCGGCGGGCCGTAGCGGTATAATGTGCGGCCGCGCCCACGGATTTCCCTGATTGCGTACGGTTCCACGCGCTTCACATCGGCGGCGATCGCAGCATAGGCGCCGGTCATTTCCAGCAGGGTCGCCTCGAAACTGCCCAGCGGCATACTGGGGCTGGGCCGAATCTCGGACTTGACGCCCAACAGCCGCGCAACCCCGATCACCTTTTCGCGCCCGATATGTTCCGTCAGCTTGACCGCCACGGTATTGATAGATTGGGCGAAGGCGGTACGCAGCGTCACCTGGCCCTGGAAAATTCCATTGTGGTTCCGCGGGCGCCAACCATCGACCTCGATCGGCTCATCCATCGCCAGGCTGTCCGGCGTGAAGCCCGCGTCCAGCGCCGCCAGATAGACGAACAGCTTGAAGGCCGATCCGGGCTGTCGCTTGGCCATGGTGGTCCGATTGAATTGGCTTAGCCCATAATCCTTGCCGCCAACCATCGCCACGACACCGCCATCCAGCGTCATCGCCACCAGCGCCGCCTGAGTCGACCCCGCCTCCGTCCCCAGGATGCCGGACCAGCGCGCCACGATGCTCTCGGCGATTGTCTGGATTTCGGGGACCAGTGTCGTTTCCACCTGCAGATCGGCCGTCATCGGCCCCAGCAGGCGGCGGGTTTCCTGGTCCGCCCAGTCCGCAAAATAGTTCCAGCCTGGATGAGCGTCCGGCGCAACCGCCAGCGTCGCCGGTTTTTCCAGCGCCGCCTGGGCCTCGTCAGCGTCGATATAGCCCTGCTCCCGCATCAGGGTCAGGACGGTGTTGGCCTGCGACTGGGCCGTTTCCAGGTCACGCACCGGCGAATACCAAGACGGCGCCTGGATCAGCCCCGCCAGCATGGCTGATTCGGGGAGCGTCAGCGCCCGCGCCGACTTGCGGAAATAGCGCCAGGAAGCCGCATCGACGCCATAGGCGCCGGCGCCGAAATAGATGTGATTCAGATAACGGGCCAGGATTTCATCCTTGCCGAGCCGGTTTTCCAGCCACAGCGCCAGCATCATGTCCTGGATTTTGCGCTTGATCGTGCGGTTCTGCTCCAGGAAATAGGTCTTGGCCAATTGCTGGGTAATCGTGCTGCCGCCCTGGCGAACCGCGCCGGCCTGGAAATTGGCCAGCAGCGCACGGCCGATGCCTCTCGGGTCGATGCCCGAATGCTCATAGAAGCGCTTGTCCTCGACGGCCACTACGGCTTGCAGCAAGTGCGGCGGCAGTTCTTCAACCGTCAGCCGGTCGCCGCGATAAACGCCACGGCTGGCGAAGACCTCGCCGTCGTCCGCCTTTATCAGCATGGATGGCCGGTCGGGCTCCGCCGTAAATCCGTCGGGCAATGGCAGGGTATAGGCGAAATAGCCCAGCGTGGCTAACGCCGCCACCATTCCGCCGAGCAACAGAATGGCCGCGTCCTTCCAACCGATCAGGCGGCGGTGCTGACGGCGCGAAAATAATCTGCCCGCTATGGAAAACATTACGGCGATCCTGCCTGATTCTGTTGCCGGTTCCCGGCGGCCCGCCGAAAAAACCGTCCGGGCCCCCGCAGGCTTTCGTCCTAGCAGGTATTTTACGCGTAATTATGGCATCGCCATGGCAAATTTGCGCGCGGTGAAAAAGGACTCCGCGTCGTGCGGAGCCCTTGCCGGCGGAACAGGTCTGGATCAGTGCTTGACGCCGAGTATTTTCATCGCCTCGTGGAGGGTAGCCAGGGATTCCTTGTGTTTCCCAGACTTGTGCAGCATTTCGCCCTTGTCGCGCAGGCTCTGCACTTCGGCGTTGCTCTGCTGGGTCAGGGCCGCGTCGATCAGCTTGACATCCTTCGGGCAGTGACCAGCCAGCGCCGGGCTGGAAAATCCGAAGGCGATAAAGGCTGCGATGAATAGTCGTCTCATTCCTAGTACTCCCTGAATGATGGTTTGCGTTCGAACCGCATACACCGCGCAAACCCCGCCTATTCCTCACCAAGGGCGATATTATTGTTCCTGGCCGCCTTTCCGCCCTTCCCTCAGACGGTTCCAGTAATCAAGGCGCTTGGCGATCTCACGCTCGAACCCGCGCTCCACGGGACGATAGAAACTGCGGCGCCCCATATCCTCCGGGAAATAGTCCTGGCCCGAAAATCCATCCGGCTTATCATGGTCGTAGGCGTAGTTCGCGCCATAACCGATGTCCTTCATCAGTTTCGTGGGCGCGTTGAGGATATGTTTGGGCGGCATCAGCGAACCGGTCTCGCGCGCCGCCGCCATGGCCTGCCCGAACGCCTTGTAGGCAGCGTTCGATTTCGGCGCGGTGGCCAGATAAATGACCGCCTGCGCCAGCGCCAATTCGCCTTCCGGCGAACCGATGCGCTCGTAACAGTCCCAGGCCGCCAGCGCCTGCACCGCCGCCTGTGGATCGGCAAGGCCCACATCCTCATAGGCGAAGCGCGCCAGCCGCCGGGCGATATAGCGCGGGTCCTCGCCGCCGGTCAGCATGCGCGCCAGCCAGTACAGCCCGGCGTCGGCGTCGGAACCCCGCAGCGATTTGTGCAGGGCGCTCATCAGGTTGAAGTGGCCTTCCTGGCTCTTGTCGTAGAGCGGCGCGCGGCGCTGGACCGTGGCGGCCAGTCGCGCCGTGTCGAGCGCCTCGTCCAGCTCCAGCGCAAACAGCTCTTCCGCCAGATTGAGCGCGAAGCGGCCGTCGCCGTCCGCCATGGCCCTTAGCGCCGCGCGGGCGTCGGCATCCAGCGGCAGCGCCCTGCCCTCCACTTCCTCGGCTCGCGCAATCAGTTTTTCCAGCGCCGCGTCGTCCAGCCGGTTGAGCACGAAAACCTGGCAGCGCGACAGCAGCGCCCCGTTCAACTCGAAACTGGGGTTCTCCGTCGTGGCTCCCACCAGGATGACGGTGCCGTCCTCGACATAGGGCAGGAAGCCGTCCTGCTGAGCCCGGTTGAAACGGTGTATTTCGTCGACGAACAACAGCGTCCCCCGCCCCGCCGCGCGATTGCCCTTTGCTTTTTCGAAGACCTTGCGCAGGTCCGCGACGCCGGAAAACACGGCCGACAGCGGCTCGAAGACAAGTTCGGTGCGGTCGGCCAACAGACGGGCGATCGTGGTCTTGCCGCAACCCGGCGGGCCCCACAGGATCATCGAGGCCAGGCGCCCGGCGCCCAGCATGCGCGCCAGCGGCCCTTGCCCGCCCAGCAGGTGATCCTGCCCGACGACTTCCTCCAGCGTGGCCGGCCGCATCCTGTCGGCCAGCGGCCGCGGGGCGGCGCTTTCGAACAGCCCCTGCTGGCTTGGCCCGCCCGTCACTTAACCTCGACCTTCAGCACACGTTCACCGCGCTTGATGACGATATCCCAGCCGTCCGCGCCAGCATTCAGAATCTTGATCGCGTCACGCACGAGCTCAATCTTCCTGTCGTTGATCGACACCAGAACGTCGCCCGGGCGCACCCCCAGCCGAGCCGCGTGCGATCGCTTGACGACAGCGAGAACGAAAACGCCGCGTGGCTGCCCCTTCAGGCCCAGTTCTTCCACCAGCGCTGGCGACAGGTTGGCGACCCTGGCGCCGGAAAACGGGTGCCTGCCCTCCAACATGGTCGTGTTGCGCGGCGGGTCTTCCGGCGGCGCCACCAGCGACATTGCGACGCTACGCTCCTTGCCCTTGCGCAGCACTGTAAGCTCCACCGTCTCGCCGATGCGCCGGGTGGCCAAGCGGAAGCGCAGGGCCTGGGCGTCCTCTACATCATGGCCGTTGACGGCCATCACTACGTCGCCCGGCGTCAGGCCGGCCTCGTCCGCCGGTCCGCCTTCGACAACATGCTCCACGATCACGCCGACGGGCCTCGGCATGTTCAGGGCCAGGGCGAGGTCGGCGTTCACGGCGCGGCCATCGAATCCGAGCCAGGGGCGCACCAGCGGCCTGCCCTCGATCGCCGAGTCCACGATGGCCCGCACCATATTGGACGGCACCGCGAAGCCAATACCCAGGGAGCCGCCGCTCTTAGAGAAGATGGCTGTGTTGATGCCCACCAGCAGCCCGTCCATGCCGACCAACGCGCCGCCGGAATTGCCGGGGTTGATCGCTGCGTCGGTCTGGATGAAAGAACGGTAATCGGCCACGCCGACGCGGGTACGCGCCAACGCCGAGACGATCCCGGATGTCACGGTCTGGCCGACCCCGAACGGGTTGCCGATGGCCAGCACGATGTCGCCGACCTCAAGCGCGTCGGAGTCCGCGAAGTTCAGGCGTGGTAAATCCTCGCCAAGGGTGTCGATGCGCAACACCGCGAGATCGGTCCGGGCGTCGGCCAGCACGATTTCCGCGTCGAATTCCCGCCGGTCGGACAGCACGACCGTGATTTCCTGGGCATCGGCGATGACATGGTTGTTGGTAACCACCACGCCGTCGGCGCGCACCAGCACGCCGGAACCCAACGAATTCTGGATGCGCTCCTTCGGTGCGCCGCCGAACGGAAAATCGTCACCAAAGAACTTCTTGAAGAAGGGATCGTCGAACAAGGCCGGCCCGGAGCGCTGCTTGACGACTTTCTTGGCGTAGATATTAACCACCGCCGGGGCGGTGCGCTTGACCACCGGGGCATAGGAAAAGGTGACCTGCTCGCGGCTTGCCGGGGCAACCTTTTCCGCTTGAGCCAAGCCTGGGTTCAGGGAGATTGCCAAGCCAATGAGCGCGGCAATCGCCAGACTGAATTTTTTCATATATGAAAACATGTCAGACTATTTAAGGGCCGCGCGCCACCGCCACAAGATGCGATGAATACCAAACAGAAAAAAGGGCGGCCCGAAAGCCGCCCCGTCATTCCTTGCCATCCGGACCGGATGTTACTCTTCGTCCTCGTTCGCCATTGCGGCTTCCTGGACGGGGCCGGAGTCCAGGCCCTTGGCTTCCGGGTCGCGATCGACGAATTCGATGATGGCCATCGGCGCGGCGTCGCCATAGCGGTGGCCGGCCTTCAGCACCCGCGTATAACCGCCCTGGCGCTCGGCGTAGCGTTCGGCCAGCGTATCGAACAGTTTACGGGTCATCACGTCGTCACGCAGCATGGCGAAAGCCTGCCGGCGGGCATGTAGGTTGCCCCGCTTGCCCAGCGTCACCAGCTTCTCGACCACGGGCCGCAACTCCTTGGCCTTCGGCAGAGTGGTTTTGATCTGCTCATGCTTGATCAGCGCATTGGCCATATTGGAAAACAGCGCCTTGCGGTGGCTGCTGGTCCGGTTCAACTTGCGGCCGCTCATTCCATGTCGCATCGCGACAGCTCCCTCTAAATTCTTTAGTTACCGATAAAGCCGATCAGTACGGCTCGTCCAGGCGACGCGCCATTTCTTCGATATTCTCGGGCGGCCAACTGGGGATTTCCATGCCGAGATGCAGGCCCATCTGCGCCAACACCTCTTTGATTTCGTTCAGAGACTTGCGGCCGAAATTCGGCGTGCGCAGCATTTCCTGCTCGGTCTTCTGAACCAGATCGCCGATATAGACGATGTTGTCGTTCTTCAGGCAGTTCGCCGAACGGACCGAAAGCTCCAGCTCGTCGACCTTGCGCAGCAGGTTCTTGTTGAAGGGCAGTTCGGAGGGGCGCTCTTCAGCAACCGCCACCTGCGGCTCTTCGAAATTGATGAACAGCTGCAGTTGGTCCTGCAGGATGCGCGCCGACAGGGCCAGCGCGTCCTCGGGCGTTGACGACCCATCGGTCTCGATGGTCAACGACAGTTTGTCGTAGTCGGTGATCTGGCCGACGCGCGTGTTGTCGACCTTATAGGAAACCTTGCGGATCGGGCTGTACAGCGCATCGATCGGGATCATGCCGATAGGCGCGTCCTCCGGCCGATTCTGGCTGGCCGGCACATAGCCCTTGCCGGACTCAATAGCCATTTCCATGTTCAGCTTGGCGCCCTCATCCAG
>DAOVHN010000357.1 GCA_030671915.1 Pseudomonadota bacterium | reverse complement strand
CGGTTCCTGCTGCGCATCGAGGATATCGACCTGGGCCGCTGCCGGTTGGAATTCGAAGAGGGGATCTACGAGGATCTCGCCTGGCTCGGCCTGGAATGGGAGACCCCGGTACGGCGCCAGTCGAATCATTTCGACGATTACCGCGCGGCATTGCGGAAATTGAATGAGGATGGGCTGATATACCCCTGTTTTTGCACCAGAAAGGATATTCAGCATGAAGTCGAACAGGCCAGCCAGGCGCCGCATGGACCGGACGGCGTTCTCTATCCCGGAACCTGCCGCGCCCTGTCTGCGGACGAGCGCAAGACGTTGATCGCGGCGGGCGAGGCCCATGCGCTGCGGCTGGACATGGCGAAGGCGGTTGAGGCCGCTGGCTCCTTGGCGTTTGAGGACCGCGAACGCGGGCGCATGGAGGTGGACGGACCGAGTTGCGGCGATGTGGTGCTGGCGCGCAAGGACGTGCCGACAAGCTATCACCTGGCGGTGACGGTGGACGACGCAATCCAGGGCGTGACCCTGGTGACGCGCGGCGAAGACCTGCTGCACGCCACCCACATCCACCGCATCCTGCAAGCGCTGCTGGGCCTGCCGGCGCCGGAATACTGGCACCATGGCCTGCTAACCGGCGCGGACGGCAAACGCTTCGCCAAGCGCGACCGGAGTTTGACCCTCCAGGCCTTGCGCGAGGCGGGCCGCAACCCGGCGGAGGTCAGAGCGATGGCGGGGTTTGCGGAATAGTCCCTTGGCGTCATGGCGCCAGATCACGGCCCCCGCCGCAGCCCCAGGCTGAGCGCCATGTAGTCGGGTTCTCCGTCGGCGTCGATGAGGGCGTGGCGGATCAGGAAATCGATGATGACGAGGTTGCAGTTGAACTTGAACTCGAAGGTTTCGCGCACGGTCTCGGTCACCCGTTCTATGGGCCAGAGTTCGAAGCTCTCCACCTCGCCGTCGGTGTTGCGCGGCGTGAAATCGGCGGGCAGTTCCAGGTCGTAGCAGAATTGCTGGTCGGGCTTCACGCCGTCCTCGAACTGGTGGCAGTAGGAAATCGACCCGACGGCGCGCGCGTTTGCGGCGATATCCGCCGGGATATCCGCTTCTTCCGCGCATTCCTTGACGATGTTTTCCATCAGGCCCAAGCCGATCGGCTGGCCGCCGGCGACCATATTGTCCAGCATGCCGGGATAGCTCGGCTTGTCACGGGCGCGGCGCGCGATCCACATATGCAGGCCATCGCCCCGGCGCACGAAACCGTTGATATGAACACCCCAGGACCGCACGCCCAGCCAGGGGCAGGTAGCGCGCTCCACCTGCATCAAGGGCGCGTCGCCCCATTCGGGCATGATGGGGTAATACTCGCCGCGCCAGCCCGGGAATTCGCCCTCGCCGCGCAACACCTCCAACACCTCTTCCATCGCGGCGCTGCGGCTGGCGAAATCCTCCAGCCCCGGCGCCAGCGCGATATGGTCCGGGCCGATGATGAAGGTGTCGGGGAAGGCCCGCAGCCGCTCGATCCGGTCCAGCCTTATATGCCCGACCAGATGCCCGGCAACCGCAAAGGCCCGGAAATCGCCACGGTTCCAGTTGTTGGCATGGCGGATATGGTCGAGGAATGACATTCGGCGCTTAACCCTTCTCGGCGGTCAGCACGGTGGCGACGCCCCAGATCTGGCGCAGGCTTGCGGCGATCTGGCGGGCCAGTGGGGCCTCCATGCCGTCCATCTGCACATCGATGGTCAGCTCGCCGGTGGGCGCAACCTTGCTGTGCCACAGGCTGGGCACCAGGCCGCGCTTGGCGAAGAGTTCGAGCACGCGCGGCATGATTCCGGGCTCGGCCTCGGCGGTGACGGAAAAACAGGCGGTGGGTCTTGTGGTTCTGGGCGCGAATGCGCGCTCAGTCGGTTTTCGAAACATGGGACGCAACCTCATATGTCCGGGGTTCAACGTGAATCGGCGATGCCCGGCCCTTAGGAAGGACCGGGAGGCTAATTCGCGCCCCGAGGACTATGTTGCGTCGTTCGTTCATGACCGGGGGACCATACGCCCGGTCTGGCGAAAAATCAATGAACGCGGGGTGTTTTCACCGGCCGATGAGCCAGATTGCCACCGGCACGGTAAAGAGCCCCAACAGGGTGGAAAGGATAATGGTGGTCGTAACCGTATTTTTCGCTGCGCCGTAACGGCTGGCGAACAGGAAGGCGGTCACCCCGCTGGGCAGGGCGGCCAGCACCACCGCCACCTGCATCCATAACAGGGGCAGGCCAAGCAGGCGGTCCGCCAGCAGCCAGACGACCAGCGGCAGCAGGACGAGCTTGATGACCGAAAGCCCCAGAGCATGCGGGATCTGTCCCCCGATGCTATAGCGCGCCAGCGTGCCGCCCACGGCGAACAGCGCCGCCGGCATCGAGGCTTCGCCCAGCAGCCGTGTCGTCTCGTCCACTACCGAAGGCAGCGGCGGCCCATAGCGTCCGTAAAGCAGTCCCGCGAGCAGGCCGATCAGGATGGGATTGCGCACCAGGTCGCCGGCGATGTCGCCCAGCGCGCCGCCCAGACCGCGCCCCTTGCCGCCGGCGAAGGCGTAGCCCAGCGACATGACCGGGACCATGACCAGGGTATGGATGCCGATGATGATGAACAGCGGCAGCGATGCGCCGTCGCCATAGGTCGCCAGCACGACGGGAATGCCCATCAGTACTGCATTGCCGTAACAGGCGGCCGCGCCGTACGAGACCGCCTCGGCGCGCCCGCGCCGGAACAGGCTGGCGCCCAGGACCGCGGCAAACAGGAAGATGGCGATAACGCCCGCATAATAGGCGATCGGCAACTCCCACGGCATGTCAGCGGGCAGCCCAGCCTGCGCGATCTTGCGGAACAGCAGCAGCGGCACGGCGAAATTGAACACGAACTTCGACAGCCCGTCGACGGCGGCTTCCTCCATGAAGCCGAAACGGGCGGCCAGATAGCCGATCACAAGGATGCCGAAGACCGGCAGGATGGCGTCGAAAACACTCTCCACGGATAATCTTCCAATCGATTGGGAATAGCGGCGCGGGCGTCAAAATTCGCCGATCCGGCCGCCGACCGCAAGCGCGCGTTAACGGGATTGCAAATAATTCATGCTTTTATGTGGACGAACGGGAACAGGGGCCTCATATGTCGAAGCTACCAACAACTCAAGGTTCCCTCGGGGAAGTCATAAATGTCCGATCTCTGGATCTATCACCGGCGTCCGTCGAGCCTCACGCGCTATCGCCATGGCGGCGCGGCGGCTTTCGACCCGGCCGTGCGTTCGCCGCTGGTCAGCGCGGTGGCGGTGGGCATCGCTTCGCATGGCCGCGACGAGGAAAAGATCCTGCAGTTCCCCTCGCCGGCGCCCGCCGTGCCGAGCGGTCCCGCCAGGCCCAAGCGGGCCGACAAGCCCCGCGGCGGCCGCGCCAAGCCGACCCCGCCGAAGAAACGGGACAGTTAAGCAACCTCGGCCTTGTCCTCAAGCAAATCCAGTATCTCGCCGAGAATTCGGTTTAAATCGTAATCCTTGGGCGTGTAGATGCGCGCCACGCCCATATTGCCCAGCGCACCCTCATCCGCCGGCGGGATGATGCCGCCGACCACCACCGGCACGTCGCCCATCCCCCCCTCGCCCATTAGCCGGATCACCTCGCGCACCAGTTCCACATGGCTGCCGGAGAGGATCGACAGGCCGACGACATGGGCGTTGTTTTTCTTTGCCGCGTCCACGATTTCGCGGGG
>DAOVHN010000076.1 GCA_030671915.1 Pseudomonadota bacterium | reverse complement strand
TAAGCAAGCTGATCGTGCTGTTCGACGATAACGGCATCACCATCGACGGCAAGACCGACATCTCGGTCGGCGACGACCAACTGGCGCGCTTCCAGGCATCGGGCTGGGACGTGGCGCGCGTGAACGGGCATGACGCGGACGCCATCGATGCGGCAATCGCAGCGGCCAAGCAAACCGACGCCCCCTCGCTGATCGCCTGCAAGACGGTGATCGGTTTCGGCGCACCGACCAAGGCTGGCACCTCCGCAACCCACGGCGCGCCGCTGGGCGACGAGGAAATCGCCGGCGCGCGCGAGAAGCTGGGCTGGCCCTATCCGCCCTTCGAGGTGCCGGGTCACATCCTGGATGCCTGGCGCGCGGCCGGCGCGCGCGGCGCGGCGGAACGCACCGCCTGGGAAGGGCGGCTCGCGGGCCTGGACACGGACCTGCGCAACACCTTCGAACGCGCCACCGCCGGCGACCTGCCGCTGGGCTGGGAAACCGCGCTGGACGAATTCAAGAAGCGGATGAGCGAGGAGGCGCCCAAACTGGCGACCCGTGTCTCGTCGCAGAAGGTGCTGGAGGTACTGACCGCCGCCGTGCCCGAAATGGTCGGCGGTTCGGCCGACCTTACCGGGTCCAACGGCACCAAGGTCGCGGGCATGCAGGCGGTGGAGGCCGGCGATTTCTCGGGCTCCTACATCAATTACGGCGTGCGCGAACATGGCATGGCGGCGGCGATGAACGGCATCGCGCTGCATGGCGGGCTGATCCCCTATGGCGGCACCTTCCTGGTGTTCGCCGATTACTGCCGCCCGGCGATCCGGCTGTCGGCCCTGATGGGCACGCGGGTCGTCTATGTCATGACCCACGATTCCATCGGCCTGGGCGAAGATGGCCCGACCCATCAGCCGGTCGAGCATCTGGCGGCGCTCCGCGCCATGCCGAACCTGAACGTCTTCCGCCCGGCCGATATCGTCGAGACCGCGGAATGCTGGGCGCTGGCGCTGCATAACGACAAGACCCCGTCTGTCCTGGCCCTGACCCGCCAGGGCCTGCCCACCCAGCGCACCGAGCATACCGCCGAGAACCGTTCGGCCAAAGGCGCTTACGTGCTGGCCGAGGCGGCGTGCGGCGCGGATGGGCGTAAAGTGACCCTGCTAGCCACCGGTTCGGAGGTTGAGATTGCAATGGCGGCGCGCGAAACGCTGGAGGCCGGGGGAACGCCGACGGCGGTCGTCTCGGTCCCCTGCTTCGAGCTATTCGCGGCCCAGGACGAGGCCTACCGCAAGTCTGTGCTGGGGCCGAAAACAGTGCGGGTCGGCGTCGAGGCGGCGGTGCGCCAGGGCTGGGACGCGCTGATCCGCAATCACGGCGGTTTCGTCGGCATGGATTCCTTCGGAGCCTCCGCTCCGATCGGGCAACTTTACGAACATTTCGGCATCACCCCGGACGCCGTGGTGGCCGAGGCCAAAAAGAGGCTGTAGAACTCCCCACGGGACAGGCAAACGAATTTCTGAGAGGACTAGTCGAATGGCATTACGTGTAGCGATTAACGGATTCGGCCGCATCGGGCGGCTGGTGCTTCGCGCGGCGATCGAGTCGGGCCGCAAGGATATCGAGTTCGTCGGCATCAACGATCTGGGCTCGGTCGAGGCCAACGCCCATCTGGTGACCTACGATTCGGTGCACGGCACGCTGCCGACCAGGGTGAAGACCGGCAAGGACTGGATGGATTTCGGCCGCGGCAAGGTCAAGGTCACGGCCGAGCGCGACCCCACCAAGCTGCCCTGGAAGGAACTCGGCGTCGATATCGCCTTCGAATGCACCGGCATCTTCTCGGCGCGCGACAAAGCGGCGATGCATCTGGATGCCGGCGCCAAGCGGGTGCTGGTCTCGGCCCCGTCGAGCGGTGCCGATCTGACGGTCGTCTATGGCGTCAACCACAAGAAGCTCAAGAAGAGCCACAAGGTCGTCTCCAACGCGTCCTGCACCACCAACTGCCTGGCCCCCGTCGCCTATGTGCTGCACAAGGCGCTGGGCATCGAGCGCGGCTACATGACGACGATCCACTCCTATACCGGCGACCAGGCGACGGTGGATACGCTGCATAGCGACCTGCGGCGCGCCCGCGCGGCGGCCGTGTCGATGATCCCGACCTCCACCGGCGCGGCCAAGGCGGTCGGACTGGTGATGCCGGAACTGGAAGGCAAGCTGGACGGCAGCGCGATCCGCGTGCCGACGCCGAATGTCTCGCTGATCGACCTGAAATTCGATTCGAAGAAGAAAACCACGGTGGAAGAAGTCAACGAAGCCATCGTCAAGGCCGCCAAGGGCGAGCTGAAGGGCGTGCTGGTGGCCAACGACAAGCCGCTGGTCTCCATCGACTTCAACCACAACCCGGCCAGCTCGACCTTCGACCTGACCCAGACCCAGGTGATCGACGGCAAGTTCGTACGCGTGCTGTCCTGGTACGACAACGAATGGGGCTTCTCCAACCGCATGTCGGATACGGCAGTGGCCATGGGCAAGCTCATCTGATCCGGCTCAAGCTGGACAAAGGCATAAAAAAGCGAGAAACGGGGCCTTCGGGTCCCGTTTCTCTTTGCACCCGGTTTCGCCGTCCGCGGGGTTGGGCTAATCTCGACACTTACGTCCTAGACACAGGGAACGAAACTTGAAACGAACCACCCGTTTTCGCCAACTCATCGAGGCGCCGGAGATCGCCGTCATGCCCGGGGTGCACGATGCGCTGAGCGCGCTCATCGCCGAGCAGGTCGGCTTCCAGGTCATCACCTGCGGCGGTTATTCCGCCACCGCCACGCTGCTGGGCCAGCCCGATACCTCACAGCTTTCAATGACCGAGATGGCCGACCATTACGCCCGGCTCTGCGATGCGGTTTCGATACCGGTCTTCGGCGACGGCGATACCGGCTTCGGCAACGTCACCAACGTCGCCCGCACGGTCCGCGCCTACGAGCGCTCGGGCCTCGCCGGCATGTTCATCGAGGATCAGGTCTTCCCCAAGCGTTGCGGCCACATGGCGGGCAAGGACGTGGTGCCGGTGCAGGAGATGGCGGCCAAGCTGAAGGCGGCACTGGACGCCCGCCAGGATCCGGATTTCGTGATCATGGCGCGCACCGACGCGCTGGCGGTCAACGGCATCGACGACGCGATCGAACGCATGGCGCTCTACCGGGAGATCGGCGCCGACCTGCTGTTCGTCGAAGCCCCGGAGACGACGGAACAGATGCGGCGGATCTGCGCGGAACTGGACGGACCGTGCCTCGCCAATAACATCGAGGCGGGAACCAGCCCGGTACTGCCGGCCGCCGAGCTGCAGGAAATCGGCTACGCCCTGATGACCCACCCCGTCGCGGCGACCTACACGGTGGCCAAGGCGATTCGCGAGTTGATGGAGGCGCTATTGCGCGACGGCACGACGGAGGCCGTGCGCGACCGCATGGTCGATTTCGACGAATTCAGCGAAATAGTCGGCCTCGACCGCCTTCGCGAGCGCGAGCAAAATTATCTGGATTTTGCCCGCCGAAAGAAACCTTGACCGCGTCGGGTCGTTTGCCGACAACTAATCCGATTTAAATTTCACAGGGAGAAAACAAATGAAAAAACTGGCACTCTTCTCGGCGATAGCCGCCATTACCCTCGGGGCGCAGGCCGCCATGGCCGAAACGGTGATGCGCGTCAGCCACCAGTTGCCGCCGAAGCATCACATCGCAAAGAAAATCGACGCCTGGGCGGCCGACATCGAGAAGCGGTCCGGCGGTTTGATCGACGTACAGGTATTCGGCGCCAACCAGGCATTCGGCGCCAAGGAGAACTATCCGGCCGTCGCCAAGGGCGACATCGAAGCGGCGTTCTCGGTGAATTTCCAGTGGGGCAAGACCGTGCCGGAGATGAACGTGACGCTGAAACCCTATTCGGTCACCGACATCGATGTGCTGCGCAAATGGCCGGGTTCGGAGCCCGCCAACTATCTCGACGCGCTGCTGCTGAAAAAGGGCGTGCGCAACGTCGTATGGCTGTTCACCACCAACATGTCGGCCTACACCTCGCAAGGCGCGCCGCTGATCAAGCCGGAAGACTTCAAGGGCGTGAAAATCCGCGGCCTCAATCCGCTGGTCGACGCGGGGCTGTCGGCCCTGGGCGCCGCGCCGTCTGCGATGTCCGGCTCCAAGGTCTATAACGCGCTGCAGACCGGCGTTATCGATGCGGGCCTGACCGATATCGCGGCCGCCTATTCGCGGAAATATTACGAGGTGCAGGACCACGTCACCGTCTCGCCGCTGTTCAGCGTGTTCTTCCATGGCTACGTCAACCCGAAATGGTATGACGGGCTGACCGGCGACCAGAAGAAGGCGATCGCGGACGCCAGCATCCAGGCCGCCAAGGATGCGCTGGACGCGACCGAGGAAGCAGCCGCCGCCGCACCGGACCAGCTCCGCGAGAAGGGCATGAAAGTCCATATCCACACGGCCGCGGAAATCGCCGCCATGAAGGCGATCATGGACCCGGCCTTCACCAAGGTCTTCGACGAAGCGACCAAGGGCGAGGGCCAGAAGCTTCTGGATATGATCGCCAAGATGTGACGGGAGCGGGCATTGCCCCCGGACCGCAATCCAGGGGCCGCCCGCTGTGGCGGCCCCGTATTACAAGCACTGGACAGGGTGACCGCGGCAGCCGCCTGGATGTTCATCGCCCTCGGCGCGGCAATCACCATCGTGATGGCCCTGTCGATCACCTACAGCGTCGTCCTGCGCTACGTTCTTAATAGGCCGCAGGTCTGGACCGACGAGCTGCTGGGCTACCTGCTGGTGGCGCTGGTCATGTTCGGGCTGGGCGAGACGGTGCGCAGGGGCGACCATATCAATGTCGACCTGGTCACCGCGCGACTGGGCCCGCGCGGGCGTGTCGTGGCGCGCATCTGGGGACTGGTCGCGATGATCGCCGTGGCCGCGGTCCTGCTGGTGCGCAGCTGGGACATGGTTGCCTTCAGCCGCATGGTGGACCTGCTTTCAGACGGCTACCTCGCGATGCCGATCTGGATACCGCAGTCGAGCCTGCTGATCGGCTTTTCCCTGATGATCCTGGCTTCCGTCAACCAGCTGCTGCGGATTCTCTTCGGGCTGGAAGAGCCGCCGCACCGCGACACGTCTCATATCCCGGACTAAAGCTCGATGACTCTTGCGCTGATCCTTTTGGGCCTGGTCCTCCTGCTGTTGACGGGGCTGCCGATCTTCGCGGGGCTGGGGCTCGCCTCGATCGTGCTGCTGCTCATCGTCGATGGGCAGATCGGCAGCCTGGGCGATATCGTCTTCGCCAAGCTAAACGTCTATATGCTGGTGGCGATTCCGATGTTCGCCTTCATGGCGCATGTGATGATCCGCTCGAAGGTGGTCGACGACCTTTACGCCACCGCGCATGTGATGGTGCGCCACCTGCCCGGCGGGCTGGGCGTGGCGACCGTGTTGTCCTGCACGGTGTTCGCGGCGATCTCGGGCTCGTCGGTCGCAACCGCGCTGACCATCGGCGCGACCGCCATCCCGCAGATGAAGCGTTACGGCTACAGGCCCGACAAAATATACGGGGTCGTCGCGGCGGGCGGCACGCTGGGTATTCTGATCCCGCCGTCCGGCCCGATGATCCTCTACGGCATCGTGTCCGAGACCTCGATCGGCGCGCTGTTCTTCGCCGGCCTCGTCCCGGGTCTGATCCTCGCCGGGATATTTGCCGCATACACCATGTGGGCGTCCGGCCATGGCGAGGCCAGCACGCGGCAGGACCGGGCCTCCCTCGCCGAGGTCGGTGGCGCGGTAAGGCGCTCGCTGGCCGCGCTCAGCCTGCCGCCGCTGGTGCTGGGCGGCCTGTATTTCGGCGTCTTCACGCCGACCGAGGCGGCGGGCGCCGGCGCCTTCGCAAGCCTGCTGATCGCGGTGTTTCTGTACCGGAATTTCGGTTTTCGCGACCTCTACGAGACGGCATACGAGACCGTGCGCACGACCTCGATGCTGTTCATGGTGCTGGCCGCCGCGGCCATATTCGGCCATGTGCTGACCCTGATGCGGCTGCCGGCGGAGCTGGTGGAGACCATGGTGGCCTATAATGTCGGGCCGATCGGCTTCATCCTTGGGGTGATGGCGGTAATCTTCGTGCTCGGCATGTTCCTGGAGACCATCTCGATCATCCTGATCACCACCCCGATCGTGCTGCCGGTACTGGACACGCTGGGCATCGACCCGATCTGGTACGGCGTCCTCTTGATGATCAACCTGGAACTGGCCCTGATCACGCCGCCGGTCGGCATGAATCTGTTCGTCATCAAAGGCATCGCCAAGGCGCCGATGGGCGACGTCGTGCGCGGCATCGTGCCCTATGTCGGGCTGATGCTGCTGGGCCTGCTGCTGATGCTGCTGTTCCCGGGCCTGAGTACCTGGCTGCCCGCGACGATGGGCTACGGACGTTAACGCGACCGGGCGGCCGCCCCCCGAAAAAGAGTATAAACGGGTACTTTCCCACGGCCGGATCGGCGATCGTCGCGCCCAGGGGGGCGGTTCCGGCGGGTTTTGTGTAGATCCCATGCAGAACAGGCCCATGAAAGATGTATGTAAGGGCCATGCGCTATAGAGATCGCGGGGTGAGTTTGCGGTAGATAAAGGTTGGTGGGAAGGTATGTATTACAGTGTTACCGCGGTTCCAGCGGCGCGGGCCGCGCCGCGATGACCGTAGCCTCCGCCACTCCCTCCTGGAACCGCCGGGTCTGGGCGCTCGCCGGGCCGATCATCCTGTCGAACGTCACGGTGCCGCTGCTCGGCGCGGTGGATACGGCGGTGGTCGGACATCTGCCGGACCCGCGCTATATCGGCGGGGTGGCGATCGGCGCGCTGATCTTCAATTTCGTCTATTGGGGCTTCGGCTTCCTGCGCATGGGCACCACCGGCCCGACGGCGCAGGCCTGGGGCGCGGGGGACCCGGCGGAAATCCGCGCCATGCTGGCCCGCGCATTGCTGCTGGCGGCGGGCTTCGGCGGATTGATCCTGCTCATCCAGGCGCCCGTGGGCGCGCTGGCCTTCCGGCTGCTGCATGCCAGCGCCGAGGTGGAGGCCGAGGCATCGGCCTATTACGCCATCCGCGTCTGGGGCGCGCCGGCGGCGCTGGCGAACTATGTGCTGCTGGGCTGGTTCCTGGGGCTGCAGAACGCGCGCTGGCCGCTGGTGCTGCAGATCTTCATGAACGGGCTGAACATCCTGCTCGACCTGGTCTTCGTGATGGGGATGGGCTGGGGCGTCGAGGGCGTGGCGGCGGCCACCCTGATCGCCGAATATGCAGCACTTGCGCTGGGTCTCGTGTTGGCGGCCAAGCGGCTCGGCATGCTGCCGGCGGGCGTGGCCAGGGCCCGCATTTTCGACGGCGCACGCTTCCGCCGCATGCTGGCGGTCAACCGCGACATCTTCATCCGCACCCTGCTGCTGACGTTCTCCTTCGCGCTGTTCACCGACCGCAGCGCGCAGTTCGGCGACCTGACCCTGGCCGCCAACGCCGTGCTGCTGAACCTGGTGTCGATCTCGGCCTTCGGGCTGGACGGTTTCGCCCATGCGGCCGAGGCGCTGGTCGGCGGCGCGGTGGGCCGGCGCAGCCGCGCCGACCTGGCCGGCGTGGTGCGCGCCACCATGATCTGGGGCGGCATCGTCGCGCTCGCCAACGCGGCCCTTTACGCGGCCGCGGGTTGGCTGCTGATCGACCTGCTGACCGGCATCGCCGAAGTCCGTGCCATAGCCCGCGACTACCTGCCCTGGGCGGTGGCGATGCCCGTCGTAAGCATCTGGTGCTACCTCTATGACGGCATCTTCCTCGGCGCCACCCGCACCCACGAGCTGCGCAACGCGGCAATCGTCACGACGATCCTCTATGTGGCCCTCGTCTGGACCCTGCCGCAGCTCTGGGCCAATCACGGCCTATGGCTGGCCCTGATCCTCCTCAACATCCTCCGCGGCCTGACCCTGGCGGCCTATTACCCGAGATTGGCGCGGGGCGTGGCGGGATAGGCGGCAGGACGCTCGACAGGTAATGCCGGGCAGCTATATTGCATCGCTAACAAGATGGAGAGAACAGAAGATGACCCAGAACATTACTCGGTCGGTCGAAGACCTCGTCGCCGAGGCGGCCAGGGAAGTCCGCACGGTATCGGTCGAGGAGGCGCGGGCGATGCAGGGGCGGGACGACGTGCTGTTCGTCGATGTGCGCGACGTGCGCGCGGTGGCGGAGAGCGGGCGCATTCCCGGCGCGCGCCATGTGCCGCGCGGGCTGCTGGAATTCTGGATCGACCCGAAGAGCCCCTATCACAAGGAATTCTTCGCAGAGGACAAGACCT
>DAOVHN010000132.1 GCA_030671915.1 Pseudomonadota bacterium | reverse complement strand
GGGTTCCTTCCAGGCTAGCCAGGCGCCCATGATGACGGTCTGGAACACCACCGCGATGGCCAGCGTATAGGCTGCCGCCATGACGAAACCCTCATGGCCGAGCGACAGCGCGGCGCCGCGGAAGAATACCACCGAGGCCCCTAGGAAAGCCCCGCTGGCCAGCCCGATCAAGGTGGACTTCTCGCCCAGGCTGGTGACCAGGGTCGCCAGCGTTACGTTGGTCTGTGCCGCCGACAACACCACAACGCCAAACGCCGCCACCACGATCGCCGCTCCGCTGGCCCAGGTCAGGGTATCGCCCAGCACAAGGAAACCCAGAATCGCGATTTGCACCACTTCGGTCTTGGAGAATGTCGTGCCGGCGGCGAAATTGCGGAAGGAAAACAGCCACAAGAGCAGGAAGGTGAAGATAATCTGCGACAGTCCCCCCAACGCAACATAGATCAGGAAAGCTGCATTGGGCGTGGGGAACGGCTCCCCATAGAGATTGTGCAGCACCACCATGTAGGCCACCGCAAAAGGGGCGGCGTAGAGAAACCGCACATAAGTCGCGCCCAGCGTGGTCAGCCGGCCTTTCAGATGCTTCTGCAGCGCCGAGCGCGCATTCTGCATGAAGGCCGCGAAGACCGTTATCGGTATCCAGATTTCCATCAAGGGGCTGCCCAGGCTGTCGGGCATGCGCCGCCGGTACGGATGAGGTTGCCACAACCCCCGAACTGCGCCAGATATAAAATGCAAAGGAATTCGAGAGGGATATCCATGCAGACCATCAGTGTCGATGAGGCGGGTCGTAACCTTGCCGATACAATCGCACGTGTCGCAGGCAGCAGGCAACCGCTGGGGATTGGCGACAATGGCAGTGCCGAGGTCGCGCTGGTTCCGGTTGCGGAACTTGAACGGCTGCAGGAGATCGCAGCATCGGCAATCGGCGCATCGCGCGTGGCGGCACCGGCGGAGGCATTGTTTGATCGCGCCGGCCGCATGGCCCGGCTGGGTTACTGGGAATGGGACGAGATCGCCGATCGTTGCGCGGAATGTTCCGAGGAGTTGGCGCGCATATATGGCGTCACGCCGGCGCAATGTATGGAGCGAATGAAATCCATGCAGGGATGGCTCGACTGGGTTCATCCTGACGACCGGGCGCGCCTCGAACAACTCGTGATCGACAGCCGCGGGCGCAACAGCGGCTATGACGTGGAATATCGTTTGCTGCACGACGACGGAACAGTGCTACATGTGCGCGAAGTCGCCAAGCCTGTACTCGACGACAACGGCCGCATGATCTGGTCAACCGGGATTGTCCAAGACATAACCGAACAGAAACGCGCCGAGCGGGAGCTGCGGGAGAGCGAGGCGTTGCTGCGCTCGATCTATGCGCAGATACCCGGCGCGGTTTACCGCCGCATCGTGCATGCCGATGGCAGCGTCAGAAATACCTTCATCTCCGAGGGGGTGCGGGACTTGGTGGGGTACAGCGCCGAGGAACTGATCGCCAATCCGCGCAGATATTCCGATAATGTACACCCGCGCGACCGCGAGGCCCGCGCCCGGGCGGTTCGCCACTCGGATGAAACGCTGGAGCGCTATGATGCGGAGTACCGGTTTGTCATGCCCAACGGCGAGACGGTATGGATCAGGGCCATCGCCGATCCCGAACGGCTGGACAATGGCGACGTTGCATGGACCGGGCTGATCCTGGATGTAACGGAGCGCAAGCGCCTGGAGGTCGAACTCCGCCGCTCGCGCGACAAGCTGGAGGAATGGGTCCAGGAACGCACCGCGCTACTGGAAGTCGCCAACGAGGCCCTGGAGGTGGAAGTCGCCGAACGCCGCGAAACGGAAGTGGCGCTGCGCCGCAGCGATGAGCAGCTTCGCCAGGTGACCGACAATCTGCCGGTCCTGGTCGGTCTGGTCGACGGCGTCGAGCGGGTCCTGTGGTGCAACGGGCTTGCCGCCGAATGGATGCGGCGGCCCGTGGAGGAAATTATCGGACATCGGCTGGACGAGGCTCTTCCCCCAACCCTCTACGAGTCCATCCGGCCGGCGATTCGCGAGGTTATGTCGGGCAAACGGCTGGAAAACGAAATCGAAATCGACTTCCCCGACGGCTCCACGCGGTATGTCCACAGGACTTATGTGCCAAACCTCACCCCCGATGGCGCGGTAAAGGGCTTTTACTTCTTCATCCACGATATCACCGGGCGCAAGAAGGCCGAGCAGGCCATGGCCGAATACAGCGATCGACTGGCGCTTATTACCGACAATCTTCCCGCCTTGATCGCCTATGTGGACATCGACGAGCGCTACAAGTTCGTCAACAAGAGTTTCTGCGAATGGTTCGCCAACGCGGCGGAGGATATTCTGGAGCGGACACTCGCGGATGTTTTCCCGGACAATTACCCCGCGATCGCTGAAAGATTCCTGGAGCTGAGGAAGGGGCGGTCGGTTGAGTTCGAAGAACGCGTGACCTATCCGGACGGCGTGACCCGTGACGTCCGCGCAACCTATGTGCCCGATAAGACGCCGGACGGCGTGGTCGTGGGATTTTTCGCGCTGGTCGAGGACATGACCGAATTCAAGCAGGCCGAGGAGCGGGCGCGACAGTCCCAGAAAATGGAGGCCGTCGGCCAGTTGACCGGCGGCGTGGCGCATGATTTCAATAACTTGCTGGCCGTTATCATCGGCAATGCGGAAATTCTGGTAGAGGATATGGGCGACGGGGACCCCTCGGTGACGGCCATCCTGCGCGCGGCCCGGCGCGGCACGGAATTGACCCAGCGCCTGCTCGCCTTCTCGCGCCGCCAGCCGCTGGACCCGCGACCGACCGACCTCAACGAACTGGTTGGCGGCATGTCGGCGATGTTGCGGCGTACCCTTGGCGAGTCCATTGAAATCGCCGTTGCGTCGGAGGAGGGGCTGTGGTCGGCCATGGCGGATGCTGGGCAGGTGGAAAACGCGCTGCTGAACCTGACGATCAACGCGCGCGACGCCATGCCGGGCGGCGGCCGCCTGACCATCGAATGCATGAACGCCCGCCTGGACGAGACCTATCTGGAGGACAATGCCGACGCCTCGCCGGGCGAATTCGCGGTTCTGGCGGTATCCGACAACGGCGCGGGCATGTCGCCGTCGGTGTTGGAACATGTTTTCGAACCCTTTTTCACCACCAAGGAGGTGGGGCAGGGAACCGGGCTGGGCCTTTCGATGATCTACGGGTTTGCCAAGCAATCCGGCGGGCATATCGCGATTTACAGCGAAGAAGGCACCGGCACGACCGTCAAGCTCTACTTGCCCAGGGCCAGGGACACCGTCACTCCTTGCAAGCCGGAGGACCTAGCCGAGTTGCCGGGCGGGCGGGGCGAGACCGTGCTGCTGCTGGAGGACGACGACGATGTCCGGGCGCTTGCGGTGCGAATTCTCGAAGGGTTGGGCTACCGGGTGATCGAGGCTTCGCGGGCGGAGGCGGCCGATCGGGCGCTGGCCGAAGCCGACAGGGTCGACCTGCTGTTGTCGGACGTCGTATTGCCAGGCAAGATGAACGGCCCGGATTTCGCGCGCCAGGCACGCGAAACCCACCCTGCGCTGAAGATTCTGTTCATGTCCGGTTATCCTGCCGAGGCCGCGCGGCGCAACGGCTTCGCTGATGTGGGCGGTGCGACGCTGCTGAGAAAACCGCTCGACCGGCGGCAATTGGCCGAGGCGCTGCAAGCGGCTCTGCGAGACTGAAGGTTTGTTGATATAATCGGCGAATGAACGATTCGCTGACAGGCACTGGGAATGCCCTGCTGGTCGGCCTGCTGCTGGCTGGCGCGGCGCTGCCCGCCGCGGGGGGAACCGTCGAGGATGCTCTCGGCGAATGCGCCGCCATTGCCGGCTCGTTCAAGCGCCTGGACTGTTACGATGCGCTGGCCCGCGAGCAAGGACCCGCCATACTGGAAGGTGAGCCACTCCCAGCCGGCAAATGGAAAGTCGAGCAGCGCGCTTCGGGTATCAGTGGTGGCACCGATGTCTTCATGGTGGTCAAGGCGGTCGAAAGAATTCCTGGAGAGAACGGTGAGGTCCGGCCCGTTCTGGTGGTGCGTTGCCAGGACAACAACACCGCGGTGATCTTCAATTTCGCCCGCTTCATCGAACAGAGCAGGGCCGAGGCCGCCCTGCGCATAGACGACGGCGCGGTTATGGGGGCCAGCCTGAAAATGTCGGCCAGCGGCAAGGCTTTCGGCTTCTGGCAGGGCGAGGAGGCGATCCCCTTCGTAAAACGCTTGCTGGGCGGCAGACGGTTGCTGGTCGAGGTAACACCCTTCGGCGCGCGCCCTGTTCTGGCGGAATTTCCGATAGCGGGGCTGGACCAGTCCGTGCCCCCCCTGCGAGAAGCATGCGGCTGGTAGAAGCGCGTTTGCGGCGTGCGCGTCGCCAATCGGCCGGTCAGATTTTCTGATTTGGCAGGAAACGGATTATCGTCGCGTCGCGGCGGCGTTTCCGCAGTCTCAGCCAGGACAGTAACGATCGGAATAAATAGCGCATTGTATCGAACCTGCTCCCCCAAGGACATTCGATGCGGGACCTACACAGGACCCTGATATCTCTAATCACCTATATCTTGTAGTAGAAACGGACGAAGCAGTCCATATATTGTGTTCGACATTCGATACAGTCGTGCGTTTGAATGGCTCGGCCAATTCCGCCTCTATTCCCCGACCAGATGCAGCGCCAACTCCCGGTCCTGCGCGTGCGCGCGGTGCTCGAACAGGTAGATACCCTGCCAGGTTCCCAGGGCCATGCGCCCGCCGGTCACCGGGATAGACAACTGCACATCGGTCAGCGCGCTCCTTATATGGGCGGGCATATCGTCCGGGCCTTCGGTGGTGTGGCGGTAGAGCCGTGGGCCTTCCGGCGCCAGCTTCTTGAAGAAATCCTCCAGGTCGTACCGCACGTCCGGGTCGGCGTTTTCCTGGATGGTCAGCGAGGCCGAGGTATGGCGGCAGAACACCGTCAGCAACCCGTCCGAGATACCGGTTTCCGCAATCCAGGCGGCGATCTCCCGCGTCACGTCGTAGAGGCCCTGGCCACTGGTCCGCAAGGTCAGACTGTTCTGGATTTGCCGCAATTTGGCTCCGGCTTCCTGTTTCTATGAAGAACTGGTCGCTGTCGGCAGCATGGCTCAACCGCAGGCGCATTACCAGCCCCCGTTACGAACGAGGAGTGCGGCCTGGATACTCATTGTCGATCAACTTATCCGGCATCAAGACAACGTGATCGCCATTTATTATTGCGGGCGGTAACATGTAAAAAACAGTGACGATCTCCAGTTTTCAAACCGGCGAGGAGATATCCATGCGACGGGGTATGTTTGCGTTTACCGTCATTGGTTTTACTGTAGCATTATCGGCTCTCGCCACGACGGCATCGGCCGGCCAGTCGGAGGCGGCGCAGTCCTCAGACAAAGGGCAGGGGCATAGCGTGCAGCTTGGCCCGCGCCCCTTTTCCCTCGTTGAGGATATGGATGAGGGCGAGCTCAAGGCAGCGCTCCAGCAATGCGCCAAGGGTCCGTTCCGCAAGAGCGATTTCTCGATCGGCCATCGCGGCGCGGCGATGCAGTTTCCCGAGCACACGAAGGAGTCATACGTGGCGGCCGCGCGCATGGGCGCCGGCATCGTGGAATGCGACGTGACCTTCACCGCGGACAGGGTGCTGGTGTGCCGGCATTCGCAGGCCGATCTCGCCACCACGACCAATATCCTGGTGACCGATCTGGCCTCGACCTGTATCCAGCCGTTCACGCCGGCAGAATTCGACGCCGACGGCAACCTCACCACCCCCGCCTCGGCCGTCTGCCGCACCAGCGAAATCACGGCCGACGAGTTTCTCTCGCTCAAGGGCAGAATGGACGCCAGCGATCGGCGCGCGACCACGCCCGAGGAATTCCTCGGCGGCACCGCCAACTGGCGTACCGATCTCTACGCCACGCGCGGCACCCTGATGACCCATGCGCAAAGCATCGAGCAGCTCCGGGAACTGGGCGTAAAGTTCACGCCGGAACTGAAATCGCCCAGCGTGGCGATGCCGTTCGACGGTGACTATAGCCAGGAAGATTACGCCCGGCAGATGATCGATGAATACAAGGCGGCGGACATTCCGCCGGAAGATGTCTATGCGCAGTCCTTCAGCCTCGCCGACGTGCTGTACTGGATCGACACGGATCCGGCGTTCGGCGCGCAGGCGGTATATCTCGACGGCCGCTATGGCAATCCTGCCTTCGACCATACCGATCCCGGTACATGGTCGCCGGGCATGGAGGAACTCGCGGCCAGTGGCGTGAACATTATCGCGCCGCCGATGTGGATGCTGCTGGCGCTCTACGGGGAAAACCGGATCGTCCCATCGGTCTATGCGGCGGCGGCGAGGGCGGCGGGGCTCGACATTGTTACATGGACGCTGGAACGTTCGGGCCCGCTGGCCACCGGCGGCGGCTGGTATTACCAGACGGTCGCCAACGCCATCGACAATGACGGCGACATGATGACCGCGCTCGACGTGCTGGTCCGGGATGTCGGCGTTCTTGGCGTCTTTTCCGACTGGCCGGCGACGGTGACCTACTACGCCAATTGCATGAACCTCAAATAGACAAATTCTCGCCGGCTTCGACGAGAATTTCCCGCAGGCGGTACTTCTGAATCTTGCCCATGGCGTTGCGCGGCAGGGCTTTCATGAACAGCACGTCTCTGGGGTGCTTGAAGCGGGCGATGCGGCCATCGAACAGGGCCAGGACCGCGGCGCGATCCATGGCGCCGGCCTCGCGCAGCACGATGGTGGCGACGGGGATTTCGCCCCACTGTTCGTCGGGGCGGGCGACCACGGCGGCCTCGGCGATTGCCTCGCATTCTGCCAGCATGGCCTCCAGTTCGGCCGGATAAATGTTCTCGCCGCCGGAAATGATTACGTCCTTCTTGCGCTCGTC
>DAOVHN010000019.1 GCA_030671915.1 Pseudomonadota bacterium | reverse complement strand
GCTCCACGGGGTCGCGCGTCGTGCCGTAGTAGTTGTCGAACACGACGGCCCACTCCAGAAAATCCCCCTGCTCCCGCATCCGGCTGAAAGCCCTCTTGTCTACGAAGTGGTAGTCCTGGCCATCCACTTCGCCGGGGCGCTGTTCGCGTGTCGTATGGGAAATCGAGGCGGCAACCCCCTCGTCCTCGTCAAGCACGCGCCGCGCGATCGTCGTCTTGCCCGCGCCCGACGGCGAGGACAGAACCAACATCAGGCCGCGGCGGCTGATCCGGAATGGGTCGGTATCGCTCATCGGTGTTACTCGACGTTAAGTGCCTGTTCGCGGAACTGGTCGACCGCCGCCTTCATGGCAAGCCCGATCCGCGTCAGTTCGATATCGCCGGATTTGGAGCAGAGCGTGTTGGCCTCGCGATTGAATTCCTGGCACAGGAAGTCGAGCTTGCGGCCGACGGCCACGCCCTCGTCCAACAGCCCGCGCGCGCCCTCTATATGGGATTTCAGCCGATCCAGTTCTTCGCGGATATCCGCCTTCACCGCCAGCACCGCCACCTCCTGCGCCAGCCGCTCCTCCGACAGGGCGGGGCTCATATCCAGCAGATCCTGGACCTGTTGGGCCAGCCTTTCACGAATCGCCTCGGTACGCAGGGAGGCGGCACTATCGGCGTCGTTACACAGGCCATCCAGTTCGTTCAGGCGTTCGCGCAGAATCGCCTCCAGCCGCGCACCCTCGGCCTGGCGAACGCCGAGCAGCGCCTCCAGCGCCTCGCGCAGCGAGACCGCCATGGATTTCTGGCGTTCCTCGGCCTCCTTGGGATCGTCGTCGCCCTCCGAAGCCTCGACCACGCCGCGGACCGTCAACAGAGTATCCAGCCGGGCCGGCTCGTTGGACAGGCGCTTTTCGTCTTTCAGTTCGCCGGACAAGGCCAGCAGCCGCTCCAGCAGCTCGCGGTTCACGCGGTAGGCTGACTCCGCGCCAGCCCGGTTCACGGTCAGCGATACCGACACCGACCCACGCTTCAGTATCTTGCCAGCGACATCGCGGACTATCGCCTCCAGCGCCTCGTAGCCGTAGGGCAGGCGCACACGCAAATCCAGCCCCTTGCCGTTAACGCTTCTGATCTCCCAAATCCAGCCGACGGAATCGTGCTGGCCGGCGACCCGGGTAAAACCTGTCATCGATGATAAGGGCAAGAGAGAAATCCTGATCTGGTGGCGGAAACAGCCGAGAGCCGCACTCTATCTCGCGCGATACGGCGGGACAAGCTGCAGGCGGGTCAGGAATCCCGCTTTCGCACGATTTCTTCCATGCGGCGCGAAACACAGGAATAGAGTTCGTCACCTGTCCGCGAGCCGGATTCACAGGTTCTGAGCGCCTGATTGAGCTGATATTCCGAACTCTCGTCGGCCGGAACGATCCCCTTTCCGCCGCGCAGTATCCGGCAGGCCGAACGGGCGTAGACGCCGTATCCCTCCGCCGAATGGTCGCGCGCCAGCCGGTAGATCAGCATTCCGTATACGCGCCCGCTGAAAACGAACCGCTCGTCGCGCTCACCGCCGGTTTGCCGAAGGACATCGTCGATCGCCTTGTCGGTCGCCTCTACCCGGGGTTCTCCGCGAATATGCCGCTGGCCGATGAATTTCCCCATCTGCTCGATAACGTCGCAATCCAGCGACCGTTCCTCGAAACTGGGCGGCTTGGGCCGGGCGGCGGCCTTGGACCGATCGGCAGCCTTGCTTCCAGGTTGCAGCATGGCGACTTGAGGAGAGCCCTCCGACTCGCCCGCTGTGCCCGTTCCGGCTTCCGCGCCACCGGCGGCCGCGACGGACGGCCTGACAGCCGGGGTCGTGGCTTGAGCTGGTACACCGCCTGATTTCGCGCCGGTTTCAGCAACGGCGCCGGTTTCAGCAACGGCCCCGGTTGCCGCTGGTTCTCTGCCAGGAGAAGTTTTCAGACCGACGACACCTTCATTGCCGGAATTATTTTGCACCGACTGCGCGGCCCCTGCCGGAACTGGAGTTGAATTCCCCGGAATAGACCCCGCATCGCCCGAAGAGGCCCCGCTGCCTGCCCCGGCCAATTGACCGGAACGCGCCGGCGTTCCCGCCGCGCCCTCGGAACTGGATGCAGCGCCCCCCGAAGAGGCCCCGGTGCCGGTCTTTTTCGGAGGTTCCGTGTCCTGGGTCGCGGCCTGACGCGGCTTTACGTTTATCTTGGGACGTTTGCGCGCTCTTGGCGACAAGCCTGCCTTATTCCCGGTCGGCCCAGTTTGAGCCTGCCCGGCCATCGAGCCTTGGGCCTGCTGGACAGTGGACTCAGCCGCCGCGGTTCGCTCACGCGCAACGGTGCCGGCGCATCCGGCCAGCAATGAGGCAAGCAGAACCGTCAGGAACAATCGCCCGAGGCTCATCCGTACATCCTTCCCGCAGCCGGGTGGTTTTTCCCCGTCGCCTTGAAACCGCAACCGCGTCGGCATTTTCGCCCGATTCCAGATAATCAAACCTTAACAGGTTGTTTTTTATTCCCTAACGCCGCCAAACATCGCTATTCATTGAATATTATGAGAAATCCACAATCCATTCTGATTACCGGGGCGACCAGCGGCATTGGCGCCGCGCTGGCCCGCGACTACGCGGCGCCCGGCGTTCGCCTTGTACTGTCCGGTCGCAACGCGGAACGGCTTGAGGCCGTCGCCGCGGATGCGCGCGCGGCCGGCGCCGATGTGGAAGCCGAAATCGTCGATGTCACCGATGCCGAGGCCACGGCCCGCTGGGTCGAGGCGGCCGACGATGCGGTCCCGTTGGACCTGGCGATCGCAAATGCGGGCATTTCGGGCGGCACCTTCGGTGGCGGCGAGTCGGTCGCGCGGGCCAGTGCCATCTTCGCCACCAACATGAACGGGGTGGTCAACACGCTGCATCCGGCGGCCGAACGGATGGTTGCGCGCGGACAAGGCCAGGTCGTCATCGTAAGCTCCATGGCGGGTTTTCGCGGCATCCCCGGCGCGCCGGCCTACAGCGCCAGCAAGGCCGCGGCGAGAGCCTGGGGCGACGCGATGCGCGGGAGGCTGAAGCCGAAAGGCGTGACCGTCTCGATCGTCTGCCCCGGTTTCGTCCGCACGCCGATGACCGACGTGAACCAGTACCGCATGCCGATGCTGATGGAGGTGGACAAGGCCGCGTCGCTGATCAGCCGCCGCCTGGCGCGGGGCGACGCGTTGATCGCCTTCCCCTGGCCGGTGCATATGTTCGTGCGCCTGATGGCCGCCCTGCCCCGCCCGATCGGCGACTACATATACGGCCGCATGCCGGAGAAAAATTAGGAAGTTCCTATTCCGCCGCGCCCGCCACCGCTCCACCGCCGCCCACGACGTGCACGGTGCGCTGGGGGAAGGGAATCGAGATGCCGGCCTTGTCGAGCGCTTCCTTGACGGCCTTGGTCATATCGAATTTCAGGCCCCAGTAGTCGCCGGCGGCGCACCAGACGCGGATGACGATATTCACCGAACTGTCGGCCAGTTCGCCGACAACGACCATGGGTTCCGGCTCCGCATGAACCCGATCATCCGCCGCGATGACACCACGGATCGCCTCGAAGGCCTTGTCGATATCGTCGCCGTAATCGATGCCGATCAGGAAATCGACGCGCCTTGTATCGTGATGACTGTAGTTCACCACCGCGCCGCCCCAGATATTGCCGTTCGGCACCAGGATGCGGACATTGTCGGGGGTCGCGAACTCGGTCATGAAAAGGTCGATCGCCTTGACGGTGCCCGCATGGCCGCCGGCCTCGACATAGTCGCCGACATGGAAAGGCCGGAAGAACAGCAGCATCACGCCAGCCGCCAGATTGCTGAGCGTGCCCTGAAGCGCCAGCCCGATAGCCAGTGAAGCCGCGCCGAAGACGGTAATCAGGCTGGCCGTCTGAATGCCGAATTCCGACAGCACGGCCAGGGCGGTAAGAACCAGGATCACATAGCGCGTGGCGCTGGCCAGGAAGCTCCTCAGAGTCGCGTCGATGCGCTCAACCTTGCCCAGTCCGCGATCGACGGCACGCCGGGCCCAACCGGCGATGGTCCAGCCAACGATCAGGACGACGAATCCGCCCAGCACGCTGAGCCCGTAGGTCGTCAGCAGCACGGCGATCATGTCGGCATATTCGGTGGCGGTGCTGGTAATGTCGTCCATTTTGGATGTCTCCCTGTCTATTGCCCGTGCGCGAAATTCAATATCACTACTTTCGCCTAACGCGCCAACCATTAGTATGCGCGTTTTCCGGTCGCCGTCCAATCCCGCCGCCGTTGACTTGCATAACGCGCGCGGGAGACCTGCAAAACTTTCAATGCCGAAATTTCAGTTTCTGGCATAGGGTTACTTGCACACGCCCCGACGGGCGAGAGAGGTGCGGTGCCGGCCTTACGCAATATTCATGTTGCTTCCTGGATCGATGCGGTCGGCAAGCCGACGGCGGCGACCTTCGTTATCCTGTTCTCGCTGGTCGGTTTCACCCGCTCGCTGCTGATTACCGTCATCCCGTTGAATGCCCATGCCTGGCTGGGCAGCGCGCAAATGGTCAGTGTGCTGTTTTTCGCCGTCAGCTTGGTCGGCGTGGTGGCCAGCCTGGGCGTACCCTGGCTGGTGCACAGAATCCGCCGGCGCAACGTATTCGCGCTGGGTATCGCGCTGACGCTGCTGGCCTGCGGACTGATGGCCACGGGCGGTGGCGGCGGCATCGTGACCGGCATGCTGGCCAATGTGCTGGCCATAGCGGCGCTGGAGATATCGCTTAATCTTTACATCATGGATCATATCCCCCGGCGCGAACTGGCGTTATTCGAGCCGCGGCGCGTGTTCTTCGCCGCCGGCATGTGGACCTTGGGGCCCTGGCTGGGTGTGTGGCTGCACGTCCATGTCGATCCGACCACGCCCTTCGCGGTAACGGCAGCTATGGCGTTGGCGACCATGCTCTATTTCCAGTATCTGCGGCTGACCGACCATCCAGCGGTGGCGCCCGCGAAAAAGCCACCGCCCAACCCGCTGAAATATCTGCCCCGCTTCTTTAATCAGCCCAGGCTGCGGCTCGCCTGGGGGTTGGCGATCGGGCGCTCGGCTTGGTGGTCGATGTATTTCGTCTATGCGCCGATTTATGTGGTGAATTCAGGCATGGGCGAAATCTGGGCCGGGGCCATCATTTCACTGGGCACCGCCTCCTTCTTCCTGGTGCCGCTGTGGAACCGGCTGGGCCGTCGCTACGGTCTCAGGGTTTTGCTGATCGGCGGCTATCTGGCGACCGGCGGATTTACCCTTACCGTGGCGCTGCTGGATGGCCAGGCAGGGGTGGTGGCGCTGGTCATGGGCGCGATCGCGGCCGGCGTCATCGACGCGGCCGGCAACGTACCCTTCCTGCGCGCCGTGCATCCGCATGAGCGGCCCGAAATGACGACCGTCTACAACACCTTCCGCGGAGTCTCGCAGACCGCGCCGCCAGGCGTCTTCGCGATCCTGCTGAAGGCCTTCGAGCTGCCCGCCGTGTTCTTCGTCGGCGGCGCAGCGATGGCAGGCCTTGCCTGGTTCTGCAAATACCTGCCCCGGCGGCTATAGGTTTATCTCTCACTCACATCAATGTGAAGTGCCGTGAATCCGTGGCAGGGGCGCCAGGCTGTAATCTTGCCGCCATGATGAGGATATTCGCTGTTTCCATCCTGGCCGCGCTGACGGGTTTCGGCGCCGCCGGGGGCGCGCTGGCGGAGGCGGATACGCCACCGACCGTGGTCGAGTTGTTCACCTCGCAGGGCTGTTCCTCCTGCCCGCCGGCCGATGCGTTCCTGGCCGAACTGGCGGAGCGGGACGACGTTATCGCGGTCGCCTTCCATGTAAACTATTGGGACTATATCGGCTGGAAGGATCCCTTCGCCACGGGCTGGGGGACGGAGCGCCAGTACGGCTACGCCAAGGTGCTGGAGCGCGGCTACCCCTATACGCCCCAGATGGTGGTGAACGGCAAGCATGACATGGTGGGTTCGGATCGCGTCCAGGTCGCCAACGCCATGGTCGCCAGCATGCAGGAGGCAACTGCACGCATCCCCGTGGCGCTGCGGCGGGAATCGGGCGAACTGGTGATAGTCCTGCCGGAACGCGAACTGGAGGAACCGCTACATTTGTGGCTGGTGCGCTACAGCGGCGCCCATGAAACAAAGGTTGCGCGCGGCGAAAACCGGGGCACGACCATGATCAACACCCATATCGCGCGGCATATGGAGCTGCTGGAAAGCTGGGACGGCGAGCCGGCCGATATCCGCGCGAATCTGCCGCTACCGGGCGAGGAAGGTGGCGTCGCCGTCTGGCTCCAGCAGCAGGGCCCCGGCGCCATCCTCGGCGCGGCAAAGCTGGACTTCGGCCCGGACGCCTGAATTTACTGCTGTTGCTGTTGCTGCTGTTGCTGACGCTGCTGTCGGCGCTGTTTTTTCTGGATCTTGCGCCACTTGGCGACGTTGCGGTTATGCTGGGCCAGGGTCTCGGCGAAGGCGTGGCCGCCGGTGCCGTCGGCGACGAAATAGAGTTCCTTCGATTCGATCGGGTTCAGCACCGCGGCGAGCGCGGCACGGCCGGGATTGCAGATCGGACCCGGCGGCAAGCCGGCCCTGTAATAGGTGTTGTAGGGGTCCTTGACCTCGAGATCCTTGAACCGTAGCGGCCGGCCCAGTTCACGCTCGCCCTTCGTAATGGCGTAGACCACCGTGGGGTCGGATTGCAGCGGTATCCCGCGGTTCAGGCGGTTCACGAAGACGGCGGCAACGCGCTGGCGTTCTTCCGGCAGGCCGGTTTCCTTCTCGACAATGGAGGCCAGGACCAGCGCCTCCTCTGGCGTGCTTACCGGCAGGTTTTCCGCGCGTTTAGCCCAGAGCTCGGCCAGTGTGTCCTTCATCGCGTCGCGCATGCGCCCGACCAGCGCCGCGCGGTTTTCGTCCAGCGTGAAGGTGTAGGTTTCCGGCAGGATCGAGCCCTCGGCCGGCACATCGGCGATGCCCTTCATGCCCTCGGCGACGGCGACCAGGGCGGCGGCCTCGCGGCTCGTCAGCCCCTCGGGGATGGTGACGAAGCGCAGCACGGTCTTGCCGGCGGCGAGCTGGGCCAGCACGCCTTCCATGCTGGCGGCAGACTGGAATTCGTACTCGCCGGCATGCAGGCCGGAATCGAGTTTGCGGTAGCGCGCATAGAGCCGGAACAGGCGGCTGTCGGCAATGATGCCGGCGGCCTCCAGCTCACGGGCGATCTGGCTCATGCCGGCGCCCTTCGGCACGATGTGTACCTGCGCGGCGGCCAGCGGTCCCGGCGCCTCGATCTGCTGGAAAGCCCAGCGCACCGCCCCTGCGGCGAAGCCCGCGCCGAGCGCCAGGACGACGATCAGCGCGATGAAGATCTTCGATTTAAGGAAAGCCGGCAAGGCGTCATTCGAATTTGGAGACGATCAGCGACGCATTGGTGCCGCCAAAGCCGAAGGAATTGGACAGGGCCACATCGACCTTGCGTTCTTTCGCCTTGTTGGCGGCAAGATCGATGTCGCAGCTTTCCGACGGGTCTTCCAGATTAATCGTCGGCGGGACGATTCCGGTTTCCAACACCTTGATGGAGAAGATCGCCTCCACCGCGCCGGCCGCGCCCAGCAGATGCCCGATCGCCGATTTGGTCGACGACATGGTCAACTTGTAGGCCGAATCGCCGAACAGGCGCTTGACCGCCGCCACTTCGATCTCATCGCCAACCGGCGTCGAGGTGCCGTGCGCGTTGATATAGTCGATATCTTCCGGGTTCAGCGCCGCGCGCTTCAACGCCGCCTGCATCGCCCGGTAGCCGCCGCTGCCGTCCGCCGGCGGGCTGGTGACATGATAGGCGTCGCCCGACATGCCGTAACCGATGATCTCGCAATAGATATGCGCGCCACGCTTCTTCGCGTGCTCAAGCTCTTCCAGGATGACGATGCCGGCGCCCTCGCCCATGACGAAGCCGTCGCGCCCCTTGTCCCACGGACGCGATGCCTTCTCCGGCGTATCGTTGTAAGACGTGGAAAGCGCCTTGGCGGCCGAGAAGCCGGCAAAGCCGATGCGGCAGATCGCGGCTTCCGCCCCGCCCGCCACCATCACGTCGGCATCGTCCAGCATGATCAGCCGCGCGGCGTCGCCGATGGCATGGGTGCCCGACGCGCAGGCCGTGACCACCGCATGGTTCGGCCCCATCAGCCCATGCCGGATCGACACCTGGCCGGAAATAAGATTGATCAGATTTGCCGGGATGAAGAAGGGGCTGATGCGGCGCGGGCCGCGTTCATGCAAGGTAACCGACCCCTCGGAGATACCCGGCAGGCCGCCGATGCCCGACCCGATCAGCACGCCGGCACGCCAGCGCTGCTCGTCGCTTTCCGGTGACCAGCCCGAATCCTCTATCGCCATGGCCGCCGCGGCGACGCCATAGGTGATGAAGTGATCCATCTTGCGCTGGTCCTTGGGCTCGATCCAGTCGTCCACGGTCCACTTCCCCTCGGCTTTCGGCCCGGGGGGAAGCTGTCCCGCAATCTTCGACGGCAGGTCGGAGGTGTCGAACTTGTCGATGGTGACGATGCCCGAATCGCCGGCGATCAATCGGCCCCAGACATGCTCCACCCCAACGCCCAGCGGGCTCACGATACCGAGCCCGGTGACGACGACGCGTCTCATGGGAATTCTCCGATAGACAAGTTAATGAACGGCCCGAACGGCCATTCAGCTGTTCTCTTCAATGAAGCTTATCGCGTCCTTGACGGTCAGGATCTTCTCGGCGGCGTCGTCGGGAATTTCGCAGCCAAACTCTTCCTCGAACGCCATGACCAGCTCGACAGTGTCAAGACTGTCCGCGCCCAGATCGTCGATGAAGCTGGCGCCGTCGGAAACCTTGGATTCGTCGACGCCAAGATGCTCGACGACGATCTTCTTTACGCGCTCTGCGATGTCACTCATGCTTTCAAACCTCTCAAATTACAAGGCGCCGGGGAACCGACTGCCCCCATATGACACGATCTTGATAAAGCCTCAACCCAGTCCGTGCCGCAAGCCCCCAAAAACGACTGCGTTACCTGCCATGTCGCCATGGCTCTGGCCGATGCGCCGCAGCCCCTCGCACACCGGTCATATCATTGCCATACCGCCGTTGATATGCAAGGTCTGGCCTGTAATATATGCCGCTTCGTCGCTGGCCAGATAGGCCACGCCGGCGGCTATTTCGTCGGCGGCGCCCATGCGCCCCGCCGGAATCGAAGCGTTGATCTTCGTCTGTTGATCCTCGGTCAGCGCATCCGTCATGGGGGTCGCGATAAAGCCGGGCGCCAGGCAATTGACCGTGATGCCGCGACTCGCGACCTCCTGGGCCAGCGATTTGGACATGCCGATCATGCCCGCCTTCGAGGCCGCGTAGTTGGCCTGGCCGGCATTGCCGGTGACGCCGACGATTGAGGTAATGCCGATGATCCGGCCCCAGCGTTTCTTCATCATGCCGCGCAGCACCGCGCGGCTGAGCCGGAAGGCCGCCGTCAGGTTGACGTCCATGACGGTCTGCCAGTCCTCGTCCTTCAGCCGCATCGCCAGATTGTCGCGGGTCAGCCCGGCATTGTTGACCAGGATATCCAGGCCGCCCATGGCTTCCCCGGCGTCCTTGACCAGTTGGTCGGCCGCCGCCGCGTCGCCCAGATTGGCCGGGGTCACATGGGCGCGCTCGCCCAGTTCCGCCGCCACGGCCCTCAGCGCGTCCTCGCGCGTGCCCGACAGGGCCACGGTCGCGCCCTGGGCATGCAGCGCCCTGGCGATCGCGCTGCCGATGCCGCCCGACGCGCCGGTAACCAGGGCGCATTTTCCGGAAAGATCAAACATAGGCACTGTCCCTAAACTAAAACAGTTAAACGTTCCTTAGCCGCAGAGCGCCGCGACAACAAGTCCCGAATGAAAATTATACCGACTTGAGGAATTCCTCGATTTCCCCGGGGCCATTCAGCGCCTGGCCCGTCAGCTCGCGGTCGATGCGCCGTGCCAGGCCAGACAACACTTTTCCGGCACCGGCCTCGACCAGCGTATCCACGCCCTTGTCCTTCATATAGAGCACGCATTCGCGCCAGCGCACGGCGCCGGTCACCTGCGCGACAAGCTGGCGGCGGATGGTATCCGGATCGACCACCGATTCGGCGGTGACATTGGCGACCAGCGGCACCACTGGGGCGCTGATTTCGGTTTTTTCCAGCGCCTCGGCCATGACGTCGGCGGCCGGGGCCATCAGGGAACAATGGAAGGGTGCGCTGACCGGTAGCAGCACTGCGCGCCTGGCGCCTTTTTCCTTGGCGATCTCCAGCGCACGCTCGATGGCCGCGGTATGGCCGCTGACCACTACCTGGCCCGGCGCGTTGTCGTTCGCCGCCTGGCAGACCTCGCCCTGGGCCGCCGCCTCGGCAACCTCTTTCGCCGTATCGAGATCGAGCCCCAGCAGCGCCGCCATTGCGCCCTCGCCCACCGGCACGGCTTCCTGCATGGCACGCCCGCGAACCTTCAGCAGCCGCGCCGCGTCGCCCAGGCTGAAGGCCCCGGCGGCGGCCAGCGCCGAATATTCGCCCAGCGAATGGCCGGCCACGTAATCCACCCTGCCCTCGAGGCCGAACCCGCCCTCGGCGGCCAGCGTGCGCATCACCGCCATGGAGACCGCCATCAGTGCGGGCTGGGCATTCTCGGTCAGGCGCAATTCGTCGTCCGGCCCCTCGAACATCAGTTTCGAGAGATTCTCGCCCAGCGCGTCGTCGACCTCCTGGAAGACCTCGCGCGCCGGCGCGAAGGCATCGGCCAGCGCCTTGCCCATGCCGACTTCCTGCGACCCCTGGCCGGGAAAAACGAATGCCATGCTCATGGCGGATGGTTCCCTGGATTGGATGGAAATAAATGTGGCTGCATTCCGCGGCGGCAGTGATAGCGCCTGCGGCGGCTGTGTCAAGCCAAAGCCGTGCAACATGACGTCCAAACCATGTTATTCTCCGCCACCAGGGAGGACCGAGCATGAGCGAGACGACGACCGGCATAAAGCCGCCCGAGGGGTTTTCCGTGGTCCATGCGGGGGATACGGAATTCGAAGCCAGGGGCTTGCGGGCCTTTTTCGAATATCGCGATCTGGGAATCAGGGGGGCGACGGGGGGCCGTGTCGGGATGCATGTGATCCGCGCGCGGCCGGGCGGGGACTCCGTGCCGGAATGGCACAGCCACGCGGTCGAATTCCAGATGATCTATATCCTGAAGGGCTGGTTCACGTTCGAGTACGAGGGGTACGGCGAGGTCACGCTGCGCCCCGGTTCCTGCGTCCACCAGCCGCCCGGCATCCGCCACCGCGAAATAGCCCATTCCGACGATGCCGAGCTAATCGAAATCACCCTGCCGGCCAACTTCGAAACGCAAACCTGCGATGCGCCGTAAGGCGGCGCGTCTATACCGGTCTGTTCCGATACGGTGGCTGAGCCCGCATATGGTTACTTTCGTATAATTGGATGCTACCCCTTAGCATGGACTCTTCCCAGGCTGTTCGTTAATCTTAACAGCAATGGAGGGTAACAAATGGAGCGTCACCTGGCTGCCATTCTCGCTGCCGACGCAGTGAGTTATTCGCGGCTTATGGAAGCGAATGAAGACGCCACGCTGGCGATGCTGAATGCGTTCCGGCAACTCATCGACGAGCGCGTCGCCGATCATCGTGGCAGGGTGTTCGGCAGCGCCGGCGACAGCGTGATCGTTGAATTTGCGAGCCCTGTTGACGCGGTACGCTGCGCGATCGAATTCCAGCAACAGCTTAAAGCGCGGAATGCGGAGTTCCCCGCCGACCAGAGAATGCACTTCCGCGTGGGCATCAATCTCGGAGACATCGTGGCGGAGGACGGGAACCTCCACGGCAATGGCGTAAACATCGCTGCCCGGCTGGAGAAGTTGGCCGAACCCGGTGGCATTTGTCTATCGGGCGCTATTTACGATCATTTGCCCGGCAAGCTTGATGTCGCATTCGACGACCTCGGTGAGCAGAAACTCAAAAATCTCTCCAGGCCGGTGCATGTATGGAGTTGGACCAGTGAAGACAGGCCGCAACCGCACCGCGCCAAACCGGCTCGTTCAGAGAAGCCAACGATCGCCGTGCTGCCGTTCGACAACATGTCCGGCGATCCCGAGCAAGAGTACTTCTCCGACGGCATCACCGAGGACCTCATTACCGCGTTCTCCAAGCACCGATGGCTGGCGGTCATAGCGCGCAATACCAGCTTTGGATACAAGGGGCAGCCGGTGGATATCCGGCGGCTGGCCGACGAAATGGGCGCGGACTACGTGGTCGAGGGCAGCGTGCGCCGAGCGGGCAATCGAATACGGGTCACCGCGCAGTTGATCGACACGAATAGCGGGAACCACTTGTGGGCGGAACGG
>DAOVHN010000315.1 GCA_030671915.1 Pseudomonadota bacterium | reverse complement strand
CGTGCCGCACTCTATGACCAGCCGGGGCCGCTGGCGGCGCTGACGGCGGCGACGGCGCTGGTCGAGGCGGCCTTGCCGGAACGCGCGCCGCATCCCGAATTGTTTCACCTGCTGGGCGAACTGCTGGAGGCGCTGGACCGGCCCGGCTGGGCCGAGGCTTATATTCGCTGGGAGCTTCGCCTGCTCGCCGACCTCGGCTTCGGGCTCGATCTCGGTTCCTGCGCCTCGACCGGCAGCAATGACGGGCTGGCTTTCGTCTCGCCGAAAAGCGGCCGGGCGGTTTCCCTGTCGGCGGGCGAGCCCTGGCGCGACAAGCTGCTGTCGCTGCCGCGCTTCCTGTCGCCCGAGGGTGGGGCGCCGGATCTTGGACAGCTGGAAGAGGGATTACGCCTGACCGGCTGGTTCCTGGAACGCCATGTCTTCGCGCCCCATAACGCGCGCACGCCGGATGCGCGGGAAAGGCTCGTCGGGTATCTGCGCGGGCTCGACGCGGCCCGGCAAGACATAGTATAAGCGCAAAAGCACGACACCATATCTGGTAGGAGAGAAGCTTCATGAGTGGCAGCGATACGGCTGTTGACGGCAACGGCAATGGCAACGGCGCACAGCCGGCCCAACTCGCCGACATTCTGCAGGAACGTTATCTGGCCTATGCCATGTCGACGATCATGTCGCGGTCGCTGCCGGATGTGCGCGACGGGCTGAAGCCGGTGCATCGGCGGCTGCTCTACGCCATGCGCGAGCTGAAGCTGAACCCGGCCTCGGGTTTCAAGAAATGCGCCAAGATCGTGGGCGATACGATGGGCAACTACCATCCCCATGGCGATGCATCGATCTACGACGCCATGGTGCGCCTGGCCCAGTCCTTCGCGGTGCGCTATCCGCTGGTGGACGGGCAGGGCAATTTCGGGAATATCGACGGCGATTCCGCGGCGGCCATGCGCTATACCGAAGCGCGGCTGACCGAGATTGCCCAGATGCTGATGGAGGGGATCGACGAAGACTCGGTCGATTTCCGCGAAAGCTATAGCGGCGATTTCGAGGAGCCGGTGGTGCTTCCGGCCGGTTTCCCGAACCTGCTGGCCAACGGGTCGTCCGGCATCGCGGTCGGCATGGCGACCAATATTCCGCCGCATAACGTCAGCGAGATTTGCGCCGCCCTGCTGCACCTCATCAAGATTATCAAGCAGTCCATCGCTAACAATCCCGCCGATTTGACCATCGGCGACAGAATTACCAACGTGACCATCGACAAGCTGCTGTCGTTCATGCCAGGTCCGGATTTTCCGACCGGCGGCGAACTGGTGGAATCGCGCGAGACGATCCTGGACGCATACCGTACGGGGCGCGGCAGCCTGCGCCTGCGGGCGCGCTGGGAGGTCGAGAAGCTGAAGGGCGGAACCTGGCAGATTATCGTCACCGAAATTCCATACCAGGTTCAGAAGAGCAAGGTGGAAATCCGCATCGCCGAGCTGTTGGGCGACCGCAAGCTGCCGATGCTGGCCGACGTGCGCGACGAGTCGTCCGACGATATTCGCCTGGTGCTGGAGCCCAAGAGCCGCAATGTCGACCCCGCCACGCTGATGGAGGCGCTCTACCGCTATACCGACCTGGAGACCCGCTTCGGGCTGAACATGAACGTTCTGGACGCGGACCATACGCCGCGGGTGATGAACTTGCGCGAAGTGCTGCAGGCCTTCCTCGATCATCGGCATGACGTTTTGAAGCGGCGCACCGCGCACCGGCTGGGCAAAATCGAGCAACGCCTGGAACTCCTGGACGGTTTCCTGATCGCCTATCTGAATATCGACGAGATCATCCGCATCGTCCGCGAGGAGGACGACCCGAAGCAGGAATTGATGTCGCGCTTCAAGCTGAGCGACAACCAGGCAGAGGCGATCCTGAACCTGCGGCTGCGGCGCCTGCACAAGCTGCAGGAAATCGCGATCAAGACCGAACACAAGGAACTGAGCGAGGAGCAGGCCCAGTTGCAGGCGCTGCTGGGCGACGAGGGGGCCCGCTGGGGCACGGTCGCGAAGGAAATCCGCGCGATGCGCGACAAGCTGGGCAAGGATCCGGCGCTCGGGGTGCGCCGCACCCTGATCGGCGAACCGCCGTCCGCCGTCGTGGTGCCGCTGGAGGCCATGATCGAGCGCGAGCCGGTTACCGTGGTTTGCTCGAAACGCGGCTGGATCCGGACGCTGCGCGGTCACCTGCCCGCGGAAACGGATATCAAGTACAAGGAAGGCGACGAGTACCGCTTCTTCCTGCATGCGGAAAGGACGGTCAGGCTGCTGGTATTCGCCACCAACGGGCGTTTCTACACGCTGGGCGCCGACAGGCTGCCTGGCGGGCGTGGCTTTGGCGAGCCGTTGAACCTGATGATCGATCTCGGTAGCGAGGAGATCGTCACCATCATGGTCCACAAGCCGGGCCGCAAACTGCTGGTGGCGGCAGGCGACGGGCGCGGGTTCGTGGTCGAGGAGGACGGCGTGCTGGCCCAAACGCGCGCGGGCAAGCAGGTGCTGAACGTGTCCGACAAGGCGCCGGCCATGCTCTGCATCCCGGTAAAAGGCGATTCGGTGGCGGTGATCGGGCGGAACCGCAAACTGCTGGTCTTCGGGCTGGACGAGATACCCACGATGACTCGAGGCCGTGGCGTTATCCTGCAGCGTTACAAGGATGGCGGCCTGTCGGATGTACGAACCTTCCTGCGCGAAGAGGGCCTGTCCTGGAAACATGGCGGCGGCGAACGCACCGAGACGAAACTGGAGGGTTGGCTCGGCAAGCGCGCCCAGGCCGGCCGCCTGCCGCCCACGGGATTCCCGCGCAGCAACAAATTCAGCTAGCCCGAGTTTCTCACCAGGATGGCGCCGTCACGCGGCGGACAGACCGACAGGACAGGAAAATCGTGCAGCGCGATGCTGGCGCATCGGGCAAGCGCTTTGACGCAGCCTGTCGGCCTGTCCGCCGCGCCCGAAGGGTCGCGCCGGGCGGGCCGCCCGCGGCGTCGAAGCCCTCGACCGTAGCACAGGCTACGCTCTTCGGACTTCTCCTGACGGATCGGACTCCGCCCGGCGCGATGACGGCGTCATCCTGGTGAGAAATTCGGGCTAGGGTTTTTCCCGGCGGACCGCTATAAATTGCGCGAATGAATTCCAGAAACGGGGCGATTGAGATGAACACGACAACCGCATTTCCGCAACAGACCCTGATCGGCGCACTCTGGCCCGAGGGCAGCCTGGCGAAGCCGCTGCGCCTCGCGATCCTGGCGCTGGCGGGCACGGCCTTGCTGACCCTTTCGGCCAAGATCCAGATCTGGCCCGGGCCGGTGCCCATCACCATGCAGACATTTGTCATTCTGACCATCGGCATGACCTACGGCTGGCGCCTTGGCGGGGCGACCCTGCTGCTCTATCTGGCCGAGGGCGCGGTCGGGCTGCCAGTCTTTGCCGCGGGCGGCGGCATCGCCTACTTCGCCGGCCCGACGGGCGGCTATCTGGTCGGCTTCGTGCTGGCCGCGGCCTTGACTGGCTGGCTGGCCGAGCGCGGCTGGGACCGTCAGCCGGCCAACACCGCGCTGGCGATGCTGGCCGGCAACGTCGCGATCTATCTGCCCGGCCTGGCCTGGCTGGCGGCGCTGAAGGGTTCCGAGATCGCTATCAAATACGGCCTGATGCCGTTCCTGATGAGCGATCTGGTCAAGCTGGCGCTGGCCGCCGCGGTAATGCCGCTGGCCTGGAAAGCGGTACGCCGCTGGCGCAACGGTTGAACCGGACCGCAGGTTAATAAAACGGCCGCTGGAGCGATCCGGCGGCCGTTTTTTATCTGTCGAGTGTTGCGCTCAGAATCGGAAGGTTCCCTGCAACGCGAGGATATCGACACTATTTTCGTAATTCGCGGTAAAAGCCAACGGCGTTCCTCCTGCGAGGTTGACCGTTGAATCGTCAACGAAAATATGCGTGTAACCCGCGTCGATGGCGAAAGCCGGTGACAATTCATAGCGTGCGCCGAGCGACAGCCAGGTCCGGTCCGCACCGGGGATGCGCGGGGTGCGCGTTGCGTCCGGAACT
>DAOVHN010000598.1 GCA_030671915.1 Pseudomonadota bacterium | reverse complement strand
CGTCGGGGGTGCGTTGATCCGTACCCAGGGACTGGCCACCATCGAACGCGCGCGCCGCAGCCTCGACCAGGGCCAAGCGCCGGTCCATGAAGTTTTCACCGGCGTATGCCTGCTTTTGGCCGGTGCGCTGTTGATGACCCCGGGATTCCTGACCGACAGTATCGGGTTTCTGCTGTTGGTGCCGCCGGTTCGGCGCTCGCTGGGGCAATGGTTTATGCGGGCACTGGTTTACGGCCGCAACACGCGCATGTGGGTAAATGGAGAGGAAGTCGCCACGCCCGGGCATCAGCGGGGCACCGCGGCACGCGACGCCATCGATGTCGACTATACCGACGTGCCGCCGGATGCCGACGAAGCGCCGCCGAAGCGCTAATACCAGGGCTTGTTGAAGATGACCCATTTGATGGCGGTTGTCTGCGGCCACAAACCGTGCTAGCCACGCCTAAACAAGGAAATCGACGGAGTTTTAAATGACAGACGAAGCAGCGGGCGGGGCCGAAGGTGCCGCGCAGAGCCCTAAATTCGAAGTCGTCCACCAGTACATAAAAGACCTGTCGCTGGAGGTGCCCGGCGCGCCGCAGATTTTCCAGACACAGTCCGCGCCGGAAGTGGCCGTCAACGTCGATGTCGGCGTCCAGCCCGCTGGCGACAATGATTACGAGATCGTGCTGCGGATCGACGCGCGCGGCCAGTCCGGCGGCAGCCAGCTGTTCATCGTCGAACTGGCCTATGGCGGACTATTCCGCACCACAGGCGAGGTCCCGCAGGAGCACCTGCAGGCGCTATTGATGATCGAAGGGCCGCGCATGCTGTTCCCCTTCGCCAGGAATGTGGTGGCGACCGTTACCCGCGACGGCGGCCTGCCACCGTTGATGATCAGCCCGATCGATTTCGTTCAGCTGTTCCGTAATCGGATCGCGCGCGCCAAGGAAGAATCGGCGGCGCAGGGCGACGGCGACGGCGCGCCTGCATAACGCTTCTCCGCCTGCGTGGCGCGGGCGCCGGCCGTGAAAAAACCTAGCCTTTTTCCCAGACCGGTTCGGTGATGCGCTTGAGGAACTCGCGGTGTACCGCGAGTTCTTTTTCTCTGGCCTCATGCGGACGAGGCGGTCGCGCGACCCGCTCGATCGGGGCGGCGGCCGACAGGCCACTTTCGTCATCATCAGCCAGCCCAAAGCCCTGCTGACGACCGCCCATAAGCTCCAGATAGACTTCCGCCAGAAGCTCGGCATCTAATAGCGCGCCGTGCTTGGTGCGCGCGGAGCTATCGATATTGAAGCGCCGGCACAAGGCGTCGAGGTTGGCTTGCGCGCCGGGAAACTTGTCGCGCGCCATCCTGACCGTGTCGATAGTCTGACTCATGGAGATAGCGGCAAAGCCCAGCGGCTTAAGCTCCGCGTTGATGAACCCCATATCAAATCCGGCATTGTGAATGACGAGCTTCGAATCGCCGATGAATTCAAGAAATTCGCCGACAATTTCCGCAAATACAGGCTTGTCCGACAAAAACCCCTCGCTTAAGCCATGAACCTGGAAGGCTTCGGTCGGCATGTCGCGTTCGGGGTTGACGTATTTATGGAACGCACTGCCGGTCGGAACATGATTGCGCAACTCGACGCAGCCGATTTCCACGATCCGGTGGCCGTCGGCCGGCTTCAGGCCCGTGGTTTCCGTGTCCAGCACGATTTCACGCATGGTATCGCCATCTCCCGTCCCTGGCGCGGCAAAGCCCCGTTCTGCCGGCCCGCCAGCGTCCTTCTCGCGTCAGTTTGACGACATGACTCAGAGCACGCAAGGTTTCTCGCCGACCGAGGCCGGTCTGAACGATGAAATCCGCGCGGCAGCGTTTTTCCACATCCTGCATCTGGCGGGACCGGATGTCGGCAAGCCGCTGCCTCGTCATTCCCGGGCGGCGCAATACCCGTTGCGCCTGGACGAAGGCGGGGGCGGTCACCAGTATAACCAGGTCGCAGTCGCTCTCGCGGTTCACCTCAAAGAGCAGGGGAACGTCCAGAACGGCCAGCGTTTCGCGCCGCGCCGCGCAACGACGCAAGAAAGCCTGGGACTCGCGGCGGACCAGGGGGTGAACGATCGCTTCCAGCCGGCCAAGGGCACCGGGGTTATTAAACACCAGCTTACCGAGGATGGTGCGATCTACCCTGCCGTCGCGAACAGCGTCCGGGAAAGCCTCG
>DAOVHN010000138.1 GCA_030671915.1 Pseudomonadota bacterium | reverse complement strand
TTCGGGCAGGCCCGCAATAACCTTCTGGGTGGTGGCGTGCGGCAACGCGCAGAAAACGAAATCCAGTTTGCCCCAATCGGCGTCATCGATGCTCACCAGGTCGGGCAACGACAGTCTGGCGAGATGCGGGAAAACCTCGCCCAGTGGCTTCCCGGCGTGGCGGTCCGCGGTCAGCAGCGCGATCTCCACGCCCGGATGGCGTACCAGCAGGCGTACAAGCTCCGCCCCCGTATAGCCGCTGGCCCCGAGAATACCGACTTTCAGTCTTGCACCTGTCATGATCCGTTCCTAACCACATTCCGCAAAAAACAAAAGGACGCCCCGCCAGGACGTCCCATGGTAACCGGGCCCGTTGGGGGATTCAGCGTCGCGACCGCACCAGGCGGGTCGCCGGAATCATATATCGTCGGAACTGTCTCATGGACGTTGCTTGCCACGAAAAGACCGGAGATGCAACCACCTCTTCAAGTTTCACGGCGCCGCGACGCGGTTGCGCCCTGCATTCTTGGCTTTGTAAAGCATTTCATCGGCCATTCTTATCAGTCCTTCCGGTTCGCCGTCGCCGGTCGGAACCACGGTACCGACGCCGGCGCTGATACTGACGCTGTCGGTAACGTTCGACCAGGCATGCGGAATTGCCAGATCGTTTACCGCGTCGAGCAGGCGCTCCGCGATCGTTAGCGCCCCTTCCGCATCCGTCCCCGGCAACAGACAGGCGAACTCCTCGCCGCCATAGCGGGCGACCAGATCGCCGGCCCGGGTGGGTACCCTCGCGAGGGCCTGGGCAATATCCCTGATGCAATCGTCGCCCGCGGTATGTCCGTAATTATCGTTGAAGGCCTTGAAATTATCGATATCCATCATGATTGCCGACAGCGGAATATGCATCCGCGCGCAGCGGCGCCATTCCTCGTCGAGATGCTGGTCGAAACGCCGGCGGTTGGCGATCTCCGTCATTCCGTCGGTCATGGTAAGCGACTCCAGCCGGTCGCGCTGCAGCTTGAGCTGCAGATGGTTGCGGACCCTGAGCCGGACTATGGCCGGGCGGAACGGCTTGGTGATGTAGTCCGCGGCGCCGTAGCTGAGGCCTTTTTCCTCGTCCGCCTCACTGTCGAGGGCGGTAATGAAGATCACCGGAATTTCCCTTGTCTCCGATTCCGACTTCAGCCTTCGGCAAATCTCGTAACCGTCCATGTCGGGCATCATGATATCGAGCAGAACAATGTCGGGAGACATGCGTCCGGCGAGTTCAAGCCCCTTTCGCCAGTCGGTCGCGAAGATGACGTTGTAATCGTCGGCCAGAATGGCGTTCAGCGATTTGATGTTGGCGGGAATATCGTCAACGATCAATATCCGCGGCCGCTCGCAGGGACCGCCGTCTTTTCCGTTCTCGTCGCTCATTCCAGAATTCCCTTGCCAACACGCGCCAGGATCTGCCGGGCATTCGAAAACTCCAGCGCCTCCAGGTTTCTGCCCAGTTCCCGCAGCGTATCGTCATACCCCCGGCCACCGAGCATTCCAGCCAGTTTTTCGAATTCCTGCTGTGCGCCGAGATCCTGATTATCCAGCATGTCCCGCAGAATCCCGACGAGGCGTTCAGCCTTTTCCCGGTCGAAATCGCCGCCGCGGGCATTCAGTTGGACAGCGCTGGATCGCGTGACGATATCCGCGGAGAGAATTGCCGATACGACCCCTTCCAGCGCCGCCCGGAACTGCTTGAGAAGCGCCGGAATATCATCGCCGCCGTCCACGATTTCTCTCTCGACCGCCGCGGCCGCGCCAGACAACGCCTCGGCCCCGATAGTACCCGCCGTCGACCTGATACCGTGTGCGAGAAACCTCACCCGCTCGAGGTCGCCGGCGGCGGCAGCGGCATCGGCCTCCTGGCCCAGCCCAATATTGGTGTTGGCGAATTCAACGAGCAACTCGGCCAGCAGTGCACGATCTTGCCCAGTCCTGGCGAGGCCAGTATTCATGTCTACGCCATCGACACTGACCGGCAATACGACGTCATCCGCCGCCGGCCGGTCAATGCGGCTTTCGCCAACAGCCTCCGATGTCCGCTCGACCGGTTTTAACCAGCGAATCAGGATGGCATAAAGTTCATGTATATGAAACGGTTTGGGCAGGTAGTCGTTGGCGCCGACATCCCGGCACAATTTCTGTTCTCTTTTTTCGGTATTCGCGGTGGTGGCGATAATCGGAAGGCTGTCTTGCCCCAGTTCCCCGCGTATAATCCTGGTTGCCTCCAGCCCGTCCATAATCGGCATCTGCAGATCCATCAGCACGGCGTCATAAGGCTCTACGGCGTTCCGGATCGCCTCGATCGCTTCCCTGCCGTTTCCCGCCAGATCTACATGGGCACCCGCATGCAACAGCAGGTCGCGGGCGAGCGTCTGGTTCACGACACTGTCCTCGACCACCAGTATCCGCGCGTTTTTAATCCTGTCCAAACCTTCGGGCATCATGGCCCGGCGTCCCCCGTTTCCTAACAGACCGCGAATACTAATCGACTAACGTAAATGATCCGTGAACGGAAAGAGGGCCCGCCATATTCGGCGAACCCTCTGTCCAAATCCAGTGTTGCGTTTTATTAGCGCTTCGAGAACTGGAAGCTACGCCTGGCCTTGGCGCGGCCGTATTTCTTCCGCTCCACCATGCGGGCATCGCGGGTCAGGAATCCGCCCGACTTCAGGGCACCGCGCAGTTCGGGCTCGAAGTTGGTCAGCGCCCGGCTGATGCCGTGGCGAAGGGCGCCGGCCTGGCCGGAAAGCCCACCGCCCTTGACGGTGCACATGACGTCATACTGGTCGGAGCGGTTAGCGGCCTGGAAGGGCTGCTGGATCACCATCTGCTGGGTCGGGCGCGCGAAATAGACCGCGACGTCCCGGCCGTTGACGATGATCTTGCCGTTGCCCGGCTTGATCCAGACGCGGGCGACGGCGTTCTTGCGCCTGCCGGTGGCGTAGGCGCGGCCCTGCTCGTCGACCTTTTTCTCATACAGCGGCGCGGATGTCTCGACAACGCCCGTCGCTTCGCCGAGGTCCGCAAGATCGGTGACCGTCGTGGTCTCGGTCTCGGCCGTGGTCTCGGTCCCGGTTTCGTTCTGTTCGTCGGCCATCTCTACGCGGTCCTCTTGTTCTTGGGGTTCATCGCGGCAATATCCAGCGGCGCCGGCTGCTGCGCTTCATGGGGATGATCGGTACCCGCATAAACCTTCAGGTTCTTCATCTGCTGGCGGCCCAGCGGCCCGCGCGGGATCATCCGCTCGATGGCCTTGATGATCACCCGTTCCGGATGGGCGCCGCCGAGAATCTTGTCGGCCGTGCGCTCCTTGATGCCGCCGGGGTGACCGGTGTGCCAGTAATATTTCTTGTCCGTCAGCTTCTTGCCGGTCAGCTTGACCTTCTCGGCATTGATGACGATCACATTGTCGCCGCAGTCCATGTGCGGCGTATAGCCCGGCTTGTGCTTGCCGCGAAGAATGTTGGCGATGATCGCCGCCATGCGGCCCAGGACCACGTCCTCGGCGTCGACGATCAGCCACTTCTTCTCGATCTCGGAGGGCTTCATCGTATAGGTTTTCATGCTGTTCAGCATGGGCTTGCCTCTCAATTTCCGGCGCGTGGCCGGAAGCATGTCGAAAAAAACTCGGGAGCGGACCCGCACGGCCCACTCCGATTGCGGCGCAAGTTTTATGCGAGCAAGCGGCGCATGTCAACGGCAAATATTCGCATATTTTCTCATTAAATCAATGCGTTATAAGTGCGGTATTATTTTACCGCTATATAATTCATTGTTTTACCGCTTAAATATCGGATTTGTTAGCCGCGCTGCTCCGGCGGCGGGATGGAATAGGTCGCCGTCAGATGCGCGACGGGGTCGTCATCGCCCAGGGAATGAATGTTGACCGAGCCGACGGCCAGCCGCTTGCCGAGCTTCAGGATCGTCGCCTCGGCCAGGATGTCGACCGGCGCGGGACGGCGCAGGAAATTGACGTTGAGGCTGGTGGTCACCGCCAATGGTGACGGCCCGATCATGCCCATGACCAGCGCGTAGACGGCGAAATCACCCAGCGCCATCATCGCCGGCCCCGACACGGTTCCCCCCGCCCTGATATGGGCGTGATCGATCGGCATGCGCACGCGCGCCTCGCCATAGCCGATATGGTCGGTGACGAAACCGTAATGCTCCACCATGCCGCCCTCGGCGGCACAAATCGCGTCGAATTCCTCGATCGTGATGTGTGGAGATTCCGCTTTCATGGACGCCGTTATGGCGGATTGACGCGCCCTTGCCAATATCCCTTGCATATCTTAACGGAAACCGTAGCATTCCGGCAGGGAGGAAGGGAATGAACAAGGAGTTGTGGGATGGCCGACGCTGCGAAGAAACAGGCGGAAAGCGAAAACATTCTGCCGAGGCATGACCAGGACGGCATTTGCAGGCTCACCCTGAACCGGCCGCAACAGTATAACGCGCTGTCCGAGGCCATGCTGGACGCCCTGCAAGGCGCGTTCGACGAGATCGCAGAGGACAAATCGGTGCGGGTCGTGATCATCGGCGGCGCGGGCAAGGCCTTTTGCGCCGGCCATGACCTGAAGGAAATGCGCGCCAATCCCAGCCGTGACTATTACGAACACCTGTTCGCCAAGTGCGGGCGCATGATGACCGCGATGCAGCGCATCCCGCAGCCGGTGATCGCGCGTGTCCACGGCATCGCCACAGCGGCCGGCTGCCAGTTGGTCGCCAACGCGGACCTGGCCGTGGCCGTCGAGGAAGCGCGATTCGCGACATCGGGCATTGGCGTCGGGCTGTTCTGCATGACGCCGGGCGTGGCGCTGTCGCGCAACCTGGGCCGCAAGCAGGCCTTCGAGATGCTGTTCACCGGCGAATTCATATCCGCCGAACAGGCCGTGGATTTCGGACTGATCAATTATGCCGTGGCGCCGGCGGAACTGGATGCCAAGGTCGCCGAACTGGCGGGTGCGGTCGCAGCGAAATCGGGGGCCGCGATCAGCGCCGGCAAGCGCGTGTTCTACCGCCAGCTCGAGATGGGCATGGAAGAGGCCTACGCCTACGCGGCGAAGGAGATGGCCTGCAACATGATGTTCCACGACGCCGGCGAGGGAATCGACGCCTTCATCGGCAAACGCAAACCGGTCTGGAAGCACAAGTGATGGACGGAACCCCGCCCGCGGTCGAGCACGACAATTACCGCGATGCCTATATCCGCAAGATCCTGTATGAAGCGAAGAGCATCGCCATGGTCGGGGCCAGCCCCAACTGGAACCGGCCCAGCTTCTTTGCCATGAAATACCTGCAGCGGAAGGGCTATCGCGTCATCCCGGTGAACCCGAGGGCCCATGGCGAGAGCATTCTTGGCGAGCCGGTATTCAAGAGCCTGGCGGACATCCAAGAGAAGGTCGATATCGTCGATGTGTTCCGAAAGTCGGAGGAATGCCCCGCCTATGCAGAGGAAGCCGTGCGGATCGGCGCGAAAGTGCTGTGGCTGCAGCTTGGCGTGTGGAACGACGAGGCGGCACGAATCGCCGAGGATGCCGGGCTGAAGGTGGTGATGAACCGCTGCCCCAAGATCGAATTTGCCCGCCTGAGTGGGGAGCTAGGCTGGAACGGCATCAATTCCGGCGTGATCTCCAGCAAGAAACGGAAAATTTAAGCCGATGACCGACAACAAGCCCGGTTTCGAGACGCTTTCGGTTCATGCGGGCGCCTCGCCGGACCCGGTGACCGGCGCGCGCATGACGCCGATCTACCAAACCACGTCCTATGTCTTCGACGATGTCGACCATGCGGCCTCGCTGTTCAATCTGCAGGCGCCGGGCTTCATCTATTCGCGCCTGACCAACCCGACGGTATCGGTGCTGGAGGAACGCATGGCGGCGCTGGAAGGCGGGCGCGGCGGGACGGCGACGGCGTCGGGCCATGCCGCGCAGATTCTGGCGCTGTTCCCGCTGATGGGGCCGGGCGACGATTTCGTCGCCGCCAACAAGCTTTACGGCGGATCGATAAACCAGTTTGGAAACGCCATAAGCAAGTTCGGATGGAACGTCACATTCGTCGATCCGGACGAAGTGGAAAATTTCCGCAAGGCCATCGGCCCGAAAACCAAGGCGATCTTCCTTGAGAACCTGGCCAATCCGGGAGGTGTCGTGGTCGATATCGAACCGGTGGCGGCCATCGCCCACGAGGCCGGCATCCCGCTGATCGTGGACAATACCCTGGCCACGCCTTACCTGTGCCGGCCGATCGAGTTCGGCGCCGATCTGGTGATCCATTCGACGACCAAGTTTCTGTCGGGCAACGGCACCGCGCTGGGCGGCGTAGTGATCGATTCCGGCAAGTTCGACTGGCTGCAGAACGACAAGTTCCCCAGCCTGTCCCAACCGGAGCCGGGCTATCACGGCCTGACCTTCGCCGAGACCTTCGGCGACCTCGCCTTCACCCTGTACAGCCATGCGGTGACCCTGCGCGACCTGGGCCCCTGCCAGACCCCCTTCAACGCCTGGCTGACGCTGCTGGGCATCGAGACCCTGCCGCTGCGCGTCGAACGCCAGGTCGCCAACGCGCTGGCGGTGGCGGAGTGGCTTGAGAAGCATCCGACGGTGAGTTGGGTTTCCCATGCCGGCCTGGAGTCCAGCCCCTATCGGAAACTGGCGAAAAAATACCTGCCCAGGGGCGCCGGGGCCGTCTTCACCTTCGGCCTGAAGGGTGGGTTCGAGGC
>DAOVHN010000697.1 GCA_030671915.1 Pseudomonadota bacterium | reverse complement strand
GTGGACCTCGGCATAGAACCGACCGGCGCCGAGGGTGTCATCCCAATCTATCTGGATCGCTACCGCGCCGGTGGCCGCTTCACGAAGCCGCGACCGGCATAGGCATTTGGCTTCCGTAGACCCACCAGAGCAGCAGGATGCCGAGCGCGATCCGGTAGATGACAAAGGGGCCGAAGCCGGAGGTCCGCAGCCAGCGCATCAGCACCGCGATGGAGGCGATGCCGGCGACGAAGGAGAGGCCGATGGCGATCGCCGCGTCGTAGCCCAGCGCGATATCGCCGGCCTGCCAGACCTCGACGCCCTTCAGCGTGCCGGCGCCGATAATCGTCGGGATCGACAGCAGCATCGAGAAGCGCGCGGCCTCGGCCCGCTCCATGCCCAGGAAACGCCCCATCGTCATTGTGATGCCGGAACGGCTGGTGCCGGGAATCAGCGCCAGTATCTGCGACAGCCCAATCGCGAGCGCGCCGATCGCGCCCAGATGTTCGATGCGCTGCACCGTCATGCCGATCCGGTCGGCGAGCCACAACAGCAGGGCGAAGCCGATGGTCGCCCAGGCGATGATCTCGACGCTGCGGAACACGGTCGACACGATGTCCCGGGCCAGAAACCCGGCCAGCACGATCGGCAGGGTGGCGATCAGCAGCATGATGGCGAGGCGCGCATCCGGTCCGCCGCGGAAGGTGACGAGCCCCAGCGTGCCGGCCATGACCCGCCCGACATCGCGCCAGAAATAGATCATGACCGCCAGCAGGGTACCGACATGGACCGCGATGTCGATGGCGACGCCCTGGTCTTCCCAGCCCATGACGCGCGAGGTAAGCACAAGATGCCCGGAGGAGCTTATCGGCAGGAACTCTGTCAATCCCTGGACAACCGCCAGGACGAGAAGATGATATAGCGCCACGTTTTTGTGCCCCGCCTCCGGCCTGTGCCCTGCCCCTGATATTTCGTTTCCCGCAGATGGTTATGCCACAAAGTTTCGCACCCCGCCACTATCTCGCCCGCACGGGAGAAAGGGCCGAATCGGATCAAATGTGGGCAAAAAGATGTTTCATGGCCGGAAAAAAGTAATCTCAAGGGTAAATATTATGCCATAAAGGTAATAATTACTGACCTATTATGCTTTTTTTGCTCGCCTGCCGCGGCGCCTTCGGTTATAGCTGCCGGTCCGTGCAAGGGGCGCGGCATGGATGGCCCCACGGTACGGCGACCCGCCAGACCGGGTTCGAGGGCAGCAACAAGCCGGACAAGACGATGACGAAAAAAACCAACGCGGCCGGCAAGGCCGCATCGGAGACGCCCGCGGCCGACTGGAAGGGCATGCTGCAGTTCACCGATACCGAACAGCATATGCCCGACAAGCGAACCGCCGAGGAGCGCCGCGAGGATTTCGACGAAATCTATCGCGAGTTCGAGCCGCCGCGCGCCGCCAAGCAGTCCTCGCGCTGCGCGCAATGCGGCGTGCCTTTCTGCCAGGTCCATTGCCCGCTGCACAACAACATCCCCGACTGGCTGATGATGACTGCCGCCGGCCGGCTGGAAGAGGCCTACGAGCTGTCGTCGGCAACCAGCAACATGCCAGAAATTTGCGGCCGCATCTGCCCGCAGGACCGTCTGTGCGAGGGTAACTGCGTCATCGAACAGTCCGGACACGGCGCAGTTACCATCGGGTCGGTCGAAAAATACATCACCGACACGGCCTGGGAGAAGGGCTGGGTCAAGCCGCCCGCGCCTACCGAGGAACGAAGCCAGTCGGTCGGCATCATCGGCGCCGGCCCCGCCGGCATGGCG
>DAOVHN010000012.1 GCA_030671915.1 Pseudomonadota bacterium | reverse complement strand
GAGACCCTGGCGGCGGCGGATGCGCCGGCGGAATTCTGGGCGGCCGCCGGCTACCGCATGCTGGGGCCGCGGGCGATCCGCGCCGACCGGCTGGAGGCGCTGGCGCGGGCCTTGCGCAAACTCGCCGCCCAGGGCGAGTTCACGGCGACGGCGGAGCTGCAGGGGCTGGCCGGCTGCGAGGGCGCGGCCTTCGAGTCCGTGGCCGGCGCGCTGGGCTACCGGGCGCGCCAGGACGAGGGCGGCGTCACGTTCCGGTTGCCCGCCCGAAAGGCCAAACCGAAAACCCGGCGCGGCAAGCGCAAGCCGAAAGTCTACGCGGATTCGCCTTTCGCGGATTTGAAGAAACTGGTGTCGCGCAAGTGACGGAAACGGCCAAGGTAAACGGTGCCGGCGAGAGCCTGCGGGTCGACAAATGGCTGTGGCATGCGCGCTTCTTCAAGAGCCGCTCGCTGGCCACCGCGATGGTCGCCGCCGGCCGTCTGCGCGTAAACGAAACGCCGACCGCCAAGCCCCACTACCAGGCCCGCGCCGGCGACGTGCTGACCTTCCCGAAGGGCGACCATATCAGGGTGATCCGCGTCGAGGCCATCGGCAAGCGCCGCGGCCCGGCCGCCGAGGCGCAAACCCTCTACACCGACCTCGCCCCGCCCCAACCCCGCAGAAAAGCGGACGTAATGGCAGAGGCCAAGCCCGCCGAGCGCGAAAGGGGTGCCGGCCGCCCGACCAAGAAGGAACGCCGCGAGACCGATCGATTGCGGGGGTGACGCCATATCCCATCGGGTTGAAGCCGCGCCCACCGCGTGCTACGCACGCTCCATGGTGGATTTCATTCGCGATTTTCTGTTTCGGCGCAAGGGCAAGGCGCCCGAGGGCAAGCCTCATGAACAGGCCGAATTGCGCTTGGCGGCGGCGGCCTTGCTGGTCGAGGCGGCGAAGCTGGATGGCGCCTTCGACGGCATGGAGCGGGTGCGCATCGCCGCGCTGCTGAAGGACCGCTTCGGCATGGACGGCGCGGACGTGGCCGAACTGATCGAGGCGGCGGACGAGGAGACGGAACTGGCCGGCGGGCTCTACGGTTTCACCAAGGAGGTCCGCGTCAATTTCGACAATGAAGAGCGCGTTTCCATGATTGAAATGCTGTGGGAAGTCGCGTATGCGGACGGGTCGCTGCATGATTTCGAATCAAATATGTTGCGCAGGGTGGCCGGACTTTTGTATGTGACGGACCGCGAAAGTGGCGAGGCGCGCAAAAGAGTGCTGGACCGCCTTTCCGGTGAGGCCGGCGGCGCCGGCGATATTGAAGGCTGATTATCAGGAGATTGCCGGCATGACCTATATTGTCAACGACAACTGCATCCGCTGCAAATATACGGACTGCGTCGAAGTCTGCCCCGTGGACTGCTTCTATGAGGGCGAGAACATGCTGGTGATCCACCCCGACGAATGCATCGACTGCGGCGTCTGCGAGCCGGAATGCCCGATCGAGGCGATTCAGCCCGATACCGACAGCGAAGGCGAGAAATGGGTCGAGATGAACCGCGAATATGCGGAGAAATGGCCGAACATCACCCGCAAGAAGGACGCGTTGCCCGATGCCGACGAGTGGAAGGACAAGCCCGGCAAATTCGAGAGCGAATTCAGCGCCGAGCCTGCGAAATAACGCATTTTAAGCGTTTTCCGGTTAACGCCGAAGCGGCTTCATCCTGTTGGCGCGACATTTTGCCGCAGCGCAATAAAAGGTAAGCGGCGCTGCCATTCCGCTGTCGGAAGCCTTTGACATCAAGCCTCTGTAAGTTGGCTTAAAAATGTGTTATATTATTTCCCGGTAGCGAGTTGAGGACGGGTTACGCCTTCTCCGCATTGCGGTAGGCGGGCGGGCTTGTCCCCAATACACATAACAGGATCTGGCCACCCACAGACCTCGACGGCGCTCGGTGTGAAAGCGCGGAGACGAGAGAGAGTACTTGTGGCGGTGGTTGGTTCATTGCGGCCGGAGCCAATGCGAAGTCTCCCGAAAAAATGGGACAGGCAGGCTTACGGTATCGCCGCCGAGCCGTAAATGCGGTCGCAGGACGAAGTGTACAAATACAAGGGGCTGAATGAAATCATGAGTGCTACGATTGAAGGTATGAAGATCCAGGGCGGTGAGTGGGTTGTCTATCCGACCCATGGCGTCGGCAAGGTTCACGGTATCGAGGAAGCCGAGATCGCCGGTTGTCACCTGGAACTGATCGTCATCCATTTCGAGGCCGACCGCATGACGCTGCGCATTCCGGTCGCCAAAGCCCAGAATTCAGGCCTGCGGCCGCTGTCCTCGCGCGACCAGATGAAGAGCGCGCTGAAGACGCTGAGGGGGCGCAGCCGCGTCAAGCGCACCATGTGGAGCCGCCGCGCGCAGGAATACGAGGCCAAGATCAACTCCGGCGACCCGGTGTCGATCGCCGAAGTAGTGCGCGACCTGCATCGCAACGCGGACCAGCCCGACCAGTCCTACAGCGAGCGGCAGATCTACCAGGCGGCGCTCGACCGTCTGGTGCGCGAGTTCGCGGCCGTCGAGGAACTCGACGAAAACACCGCAACCGAGAAACTGGAAGCCATGCTGCAGGCTGCCTGAGGGCGGCCCCTACGAAACAGTCGCCGGCCGCCGCCCCTCTCGGGGGGCCAAGCGCGCCGGCGCTTCCACACCCGGTCAAAGCCCATGCGCGAAACCAATACCATTGCCAACATTCGCGGAACCTCGCGAATCTGGGCGATTGGCGCGGTGCATGGCGACACGGCCCGCCTGGGCGCAATCCACGGCGAGTTGGAGAACCGGCTGCAGCAGGGCGACGTGCTGGTCTACCTGGGGAACTATCTCGGCCACGGTGAGGGGATTGTCGCGACGGTCGATGAATTGCTCGATTTCAGGCGGCGGATGCTGGCGCATCCGCCGCTTCGTTTTACCGACGAAATCATCTATCTGCGCGGCAACCAGGAAGAGATGTGGCAGAAGCTGCTGCAGTTGCAGTTCGCCAGCGATCCCGTGTCGATCCTGAACTGGGTGATATCGCGCGGCGTGGACGCCACGCTGAAGGCCTATGGCGGTAGCGCCGACGAGGGCAATTACGCGGCGACCGGCGGGACCATGCAGCTTAACATCTGGACGCGGTCCCTGCGCGACGCGCAGCGCGCCCATCCGGGCCACGACACGCTGATGGCGCATTTGAAGCGCGCGGCGGCCTGCGAGGACGGAAGCCTTCTGTTCGTCAATTGCGGCATCGATCCGCAACGCCCGCTGGCCGCCCAGAGCGACGCCTTCTGGTGGGCGGCGCGAAGTTTCGACAGCATAGCGGGTGCCTATGAGGGATTCGCCCGCGTCATCCGCGGCTACGACCCCGAACATGGCGGCTTCGCCGAGACCGAATTCACCGTGACGCTGGACGGCGGCTGCGGTTTCGGCGGCAAGCTGACCGCTGCCTGTTTCGCCCCCGACGGATCGATCCTGGACAGTTTCGAGTGTTGAGCCCGCCGAGCAAGACGCCGATCGGCGCTTGCAACCGCGGGGGCGGCGGTAAAACCCCCTGACAATCGCGCGATCCGCCTTTTTTTGGTACTCGTCCGCTGTAAGTATTTTTCCTGTTTTTGGCATAACGCATTGAATGCCATGGCATTTTCTCGCGAGGATGCAGCCGGTCACAGGCGGTCAAAAAAAGTTGACTCGCACGCTATGTCTTTTGCTATATTACCCATGTTACCGTTAAGGCAGGATTCACAGCGCGGAAAGCCGGAAGAACGGTCTGGCTTGGATTAAAAATGGCCCATATCGACGATCCTAAGACCCAGCGCGCCAATCTGGATTACATCAAGGCATCCATGAAGGAACCGTTGCTCGAACGCGAATACGAGTTCGAGCTGGCGCGCCTGTGGCGCGAGGGGGACGACGAGGTCGCACTGCACAAGCTGGTCCGCAGCTATATGCGGCTGGTGGTCAGCACGGCCGGCCGGTTTCGAAATTACGGCCTGCCGATGGGTGACCTCGTTCAGGAGGGCAATGTCGGGCTGATGCAAGCGGCGGCACGGTTCGAGCCGGCGCGAGAGGTCCGTTTCTCGACCTACGCCACCTGGTGGATCCGTTCGGCCATGCAGGATTACGTATTGCGCAACTGGTCGATCGTTCGCACCGGCACCACGGCGGCACAGAAGTCGCTGTTCTTCAATTTTCGCCGCCTGCGCGCGCGCATTGAGGACGCCACCGGTTCCAGGCTTGGCGACGAGGGCCGCGAGACCATCGCCTCGCAGTTGAAGGTCAATATCGCCGAGGTGGAAGCGATGGAGACTCGCCTGGGCGCACATGACCAGTCGCTCAACGCTCCCCTGACCGAAACATCCGAGGACGACTGGCAGGATTTCCTGCCCGATCAGAGGCCGAATCCAGAAGTCGTCGCCATCGGCATGCGCGACGGCGAGACGCGTTCGCGCTGGCTGGCCGAGGCGCTGGGAGAGTTGAGCCCGCGCGAACAGACCATCATAAGGCAACGCCGCCTGACCGATGAGGGCGCGACTCTCGAACAGCTCGGCCGCAAGCTTGGCGTCAGCAAGGAACGGGTGCGCCAGCTGGAAAGCCGCGCACTCAACAAATTGCGCGATTCCATCAGCCGTCATGTCGAAAGCCCGCGCGACCTGTTGTTGGAGAACTGAGGTTTTGTAGCGCAGGCCCGCTGAAATCAGCGGACATTGGTATCGGCCGTAAACCGGCCTGCTATCCCCGAGCTATTTCTTGACCAGCTTTACGATGCGTCCCGGTTCGATGGAGGAGCCGGGGTCAAGGTCGTTTATGACGGCGAAGCGCTTTACGGCGTGGTCGGTAAAGCCACTCTGCGCAGCCAGGCCAAACAGGCTGTCAGTGCGGCCCGCACTGACGATCCGAATGCGAAAAGGCTGCAGTTGCTCTGCTTCGGCCTCGCCGATCATGCGAAAGCTGTATGTTATGCCGCGCATGCCTTCGCTCAGCCGTGGCGTCATCACCGATGGCGAAATAAACAGAAAGCGATAGATCACGCCGGTCTCGACCCTGATGGCGACCAGCCTGAAATCGACCAGGCCGCGGCTGGTATCGTGGCGCATCCATCCGGTCGCCGCCTCCATGCCATTAATAGTCAATCGCCGGGGATCCTGCAGCTTGATGTCCTCTGCCCATATGGTCTCCAGGTACTCCAGCACGGAGCCGCGAACCAGCCGCCGCGACGGTTCGAACAACACGATCGCGCCGTCGGCGCCGATGGCGGTCACGCGCCGGCTATCGGTATAGAGCGTGTAGCCTTCGGGTATGTCGAAGGCGATCCGGCGGATCGGATGCATATAGCTCTTGCCGGTAACGAAGCCGTATTCGCGGCGATTGCCATATAACAGCCCGTCGATGGCGACCAGATAATCGCGCTTGCCCACGGTATCGGGGTCGCCTTCCATGTTGCCGGTCAGCTCGCTCGATTGCGCGATTCGGTCCTCGGTCAGCGGATGGGTGGAGGAATAGCCGCGGGCCTTGCGTTGCTCCAAGGTAAGGCCTGCAATCTCCGCCTCCAGATCGGTCTGCGCCTTCAGTTTCTTCAGGAACACGGTCATGGAATGTACGTCATAACCGGCGCGCTGCATGTAGCGTATGCCCAGCTTGTCGGCTTCGAGTTCCTGAACCTGCGTAAAGCCGCCGAAGGCCAGATCCATGCCGATGGCCGCCATGTCGCTGAGTACGGGAAGCTCGAAGTCGCAGATGAAGGCGGCGCAAAACCGTTCTTCCGCCCTCATGCGGCTCAACCGCTGCGCACCGTGCCTTGCGGTCACATGTGCCAGCTCATGTCCCAGCACGCCGGCCAGTTCCGCCTCGCTGCTGAGCAGCGCCAGCAGTCCGCGGGTGATATAGATATAGCCCCCGGGCAGCGCGAAGGCGTTGATGCTGGGGCTATCCAGAACGGTGAATCGATAGTCGAAATAACGGGTCTTGCTCTGTTCGCCCATCTTCTGTCCAACCCGCTCGACATAAGCCGCCAGGGCGGGGTCGTAATAGACACCGCCGAATTCGGCCAGAACCTGCCGGTGCGCCTCGGCGCCGATATCCTTTTCCTCTTCCGTCCTGACCGTGTTGAAGTCCAGGCTGCCGGTCTCCTGATTGATCTCGCAACCACCCAGCAGCACCACCACCAGCAACAGAGACAGAAGGACGGAACGCGGCATTTGAATTAGCCCTCAACGACCAGTTTTATTCTGGTTCCAGCGATCACGCGGTCCCCATCTTCGAGGCCGTTCAGCATCCGGAAATGTTCGGTCTGGAAACTGGTGAACGGCATGCGCCGGCCCAGGCTCCATGCGGTGTCACCGGGCCGAACCTCCGCGATTCTGACCCGCCAGGGCCGCACGGCGGCGGCTTCCGCCGTACTGAGCTTGCGAAAGCTGGAGACGGTTTCCTGGAAGGCGCCGGGAAGATTACTGACACCTTCGCCCGGTGCCACCGCAGTGAATCGGAAAATCCGCTTGGAATCGAAGCGGATTGCCGCGATGCGGACGAGCAGCCTTTCGGAACTCGTATCTATATAGGTCTTTGCGGTCGCCGCCGGCAGGGCGCCCAGCCGCGTTGCCGCCAGGTCCTGAATGTCGCGATCCTTGGCCCAGTCGTCGGCGATATAACTGGTCATCTCGCCATCGAACGGCTCGTCGGCATCGTCGAATTTAATCAGGACCTTTTTCTTTTCGTTGATCGCAACCACCGCGTCGGGCGTGTTATGCATCCGAAACCCTTCCGGCGTCCGAAAGCTGAGCCGCATACCCGGATGGATGAATGTGCGGTCACGGATATAGCCCTGATCCGGCGAATCCCCGTAGATCATGTTGTCGATGCGTTGCAGGTATCCGTCGCGCTCGATGAGACCCTGGCCACCGCGGGCGCCGGCGAGTTGGATGGCCTGCCGCACCCTTTCCTTCGTGCGCGGATGGGTCGACATGATATCGCGTTCGTCCACATCGTTCGGGGCGCGGCCGGCGATTCGCGCCTGCAGACGGCTGTTGGCACCCATCTTGGCCAGGAAACTGGTCATCGCGGCCGGGTCATAGCCGGCGCGACTGATATAACGCACACCCAGCCGGTCAGCCTCCATTTCCTGGTCGCGCGAGAAGCTGGACAGGTACAGGCCGCCAAGCGCCTGGCCGACGCGGCCTGCCCCCAACAATCCGCTGAACACACTGGCGACAGTGGCCTTGCTCATCCGTTGCGAACTGTGGCGAGCCACCACATGGCCCAACTCGTGCCCCATCACGCCGGCCAGTTCGGCCTCGCTGCCGGCAAGCGCCATCAACCCGCGCGAGATATAGACATAACCGCCCGGCGTGGCGAAGGCGTTGACGATCGGGCTGTCCAGTACGGTGAAGGTGAATTCCTCGCCCGGTGTTTCGGTAACGGCTGCGAGTTTTCGGCCGAGATATTCTACATAGCCCGTAACACGGGGATCGTTATAAACGCCGCCGAATTCCTTGATCAGCTTCGGATGGGCATCCTTGCCCAACTTTTTTTCCTGCGAGCGGGAAACCAGCATGAAGTTTCGCCCGCCGGTCGCCGGATTGACGGCACACCCCGCCACGCCGGCGGCCAGGGCCGAACAGGAAAGACCGCAAAAATGTCGTCGCGTCAGAGCCATTTTCTTCTCACCAACGGCAATATAGGAGGTTATTGTTAAGAATTGACTTCCCCATGCGATTGCGCAAGCTGGAATTTCATAAGATGGGTCATTATCAACGAGCCTTGATATTACTGGCGGTAACGATGGTTGCCGTCCCGTCCGCCGCGTCATATGCGGAGACGGACGGCCTGCTGGCGCGGCTGGAGGCCGGCGAACAGGCCACGGTCGCCGAGGTGGTCGACGGGGATACGCTGCTGCTGGACGACGGATGGCAAGTGCGGCTGGTCGGCATCCAGGCGCCGAAACTGCCGCTGGGGCGCCAGAACTTCAAGAAATGGCCGCTGGCCGACGAGTCCAAATCGGCGCTGGAGGCGCTGGTGCTGGACCGGCAGGTGACCCTGGCCTATGGCGGCCAGCGGGTCGACCGGCACGGGCGGCGGCTGGCGCACCTGTTTCTCGCCGATGGAACCTGGATCCAGGGGGAGTTGCTGTCGGCGGGCATGGCGCGGGTCTACAGCTTCCCCGACAACCGCGCCGTCGTGGACGAGATGCTGACGGCCGAAGGCCGTGCCCGGCGGGAAGGCGCCGGCATATGGGGCAATGGCTGGTACGCGATCCGCTCGCCGGGTGCGACGGTGCGCGATATCGGCAGTTTTCAGTTGGTCGAGGGCCGGGTAGTCGGCGCCGCCGACGTGCGCGGCACAATCTATCTGAATTTCGGGGCCGACTGGCGCAGCGATTTTACCGTGAAAGTGACGAAGCGCAGCCGCAAGAGTTTCGATGCCGGCGGTTTCGACTTGCTGGCGCTGGAAGGCCGGCTCGTGCGCGTGCGCGGTTGGCTGGACGACTATAACGGCCCTATGATCGAAGCGACCCATCCCGAGCAGATCGAAGTTCTGGATTACTGAGGGTGCAATGCGGCAGTATGGCGGCAGGATGACGAACGACGCGACCCCCGACATTTCCCGCAACCGGCTCTACCCGGAAATAGAGCCCTATGCGCACGGCCGGCTGGCGGTCGGTCCACCGCATGAGCTGTATTGGGAAGAATGCGGTAATCCGGATGGTTCGCCGGTCCTGTTCCTGCATGGCGGTCCTGGCGCCGGCATTGCCGCCTCGGCCCGCCGTTTCTTCGATCCCGACCACTATCGCATTATTCTGTTCGACCAGCGTGGCGCCGGCCAGTCGACTCCGCATGCGGAAACCGCGGGTAACGACACCGCTGCGCTGGTCGCCGATATAGAGGCGCTACGCCGGGAACGCGGGGTCGAAGGCTGGGTGGTGTTCGGTGGATCGTGGGGCGCGTTGCTGGCGCTGACCTATGCCCAGTCCCATCCCGAGCGGTGCCGTGGACTGATCCTGCGCGGCGTTTTCCTGGGCAGTCGCGGCGAAATCGACTGGTTTTTCGACGGCATGCGGCGTTTCTTTCCCGAGGCCGGGCGCGCCTTCGCCGGCCATCTGCCGCCCTCGGAGCGCGACGACCTGCTGGCTGGGTTCCATCGGCGCCTCACCGATCCCGATCCTGCCGCCCATATGCCCGCGGCGCTGGCCTGGCGGCGTTACGAGACCGCCTGCTCTGCCCTGATTCCGCGCGACGAAGCGTCCGTTTCGCGGGACGGCCAGCAGGCCGCCCTGGCGCTCGCCCGGATCGAAGCGCATTACTTCGCCAATAAATGTTTCCTGCATGACGGCGCCCTGCTGGCCGGGGCACGGCGCATGGCGGCCATCCCCGGCGCGATCGTGCAGGGGCGCTACGACATTGTCTGCCCGCCGCATATCGCCGACCAACTGGCGGCCGCCTGGCCAATGGCGCGTTACGAGTTAATCGCGGATGCCGGCCACTCCGCCATGGAACCGGGCATCGCGACCGCCCTGGTAGCCGCAACCGAACGCTTCAAGACACTGGAGTAATCGCGCGTCAGCGTCTGGAATATGGCGAAGGGATGGGTTATATAGCGGTTCCGGGCGCCCGTAGCTCAGCCGGATAGAGCACCAGATTCCTAATCTGGGGGTCGCAGGTTCGAGTCCTGCCGGGCGCGCCAGTTTTCCCTGACATCTGTTCTTCTGTTGATGCCGGCTTGCTGCCCGCAGGCGGCGGCACGCCTTAGTCCAGATACCGCAGGAACCGCTCGCTTCCCGGCATGGCGTAGAGATTGCCGTATGCGTCGTAGCAGCCGGTTCCCGAATATTCCGCGAGGCGGCCGTTGACGTAGCCGGTGCCGTAAATCGTGCGGCAATTGCCCAGCACGGGTTGCGGTGGCGGCGCCGCATAGATCGTGCGCGGCGGCGCGGCGAGGCTCCCGATCAACGCGCCGAGCAGCAGCCCGCCGGCGAATACGGCGGCGCCGTCATGGCGGTAATATTTGTAGCTGTAGTGATGGCCATGGCCACCCCAGTGGCCGCGGCGATATCCGTCCGCGCTGGCCGGCGCCGCGAAGGCGAGGGCCGCGAGCAGGCAAGTCGCGACGATGATTTTCCTGATCATGGGCAGCTCCTGTCTACCCCCGACCCTGACTATAGCACGATTCAGGCCAGATCAATCACAGTCCCACGAATTTATCTAGCTCCAGCACGAAGATCGTCATGACCATCAGGAAGGCCGCGAATTCCATCGCCGTGATGACGATCAGCAGGAAGACGACGCGACGCGCCATCGGGGTCATCGGCTGCCAGACACGGGTCATGTACCAGCGCCACGGGGCGTAGCGGGACCAGCGGTTCCATCTGGCCAGATAGCGATGCAGATCGTGACCCCATTGAACCAGACTCTGGTCGACCTCGTCGGTGCGTGCCTCGCGTTCGGCGGCCGGCGTGCCGGAATAGTCGTCGGTCACGATCAATCGCGCGCCGCCTTCCGCCGCCTCGACCCGGAAGGTCGTCGCTGTTTTCAGGCCGTTGTCGTAGGTGATGTGAAGGCCATCCGCCAGCGGCTCCACCTGCAGGCCGGTCTCCAGTTCCTTGTCGTTTACGAAATTTCGCAGGCGGACATGATGTTCGTTTTCCGCGACGTGGCGCCATTCCTCGAACTTCAGCAACGAGTTGATGCGGAACAGGCGTTCGACGTCTTCGCGGCAGAAGGCCAACAGCGCATCGGCGGTCAGCGGGGTTTCGATGGTCACCCAGGCGGCGTCTGTGCTGGCTTCCGTGTCGGCTGCGTCGTCGGCCATATTTGTTTCTTCCGTCATCGGTCCGGGTGGGGGGCGACGAACAGCGGGATCCGCAATCCCCGCACAAGGGTTTCCATTTTCATGCGCGACCGGTAGCCCGGCGTTCCCTTCGGCCGGGGCGAGCCGATAACCACAAGGTCAAATGTTTCTCTGGCGGCCGCATCCAGCAGGCATTCCGCGGGCTTGCCGAGGACCGAAAGATTCTCGTAGGAAAAGCCCCGGTCCAGCACCTCGCGGCTCAGGGCCTCGGCATGTTCGGCCAGTTCGCGCTCCAGCTGGGATTCGACGTAATCGCCGAAACGCTGCTGGGTGATGGCGTTGTTCAGCCAGTCGTCACCTCGCATCCCCTTCCAGAAATCGGGCACGACCTCGAGATGCCAGATCGTTCCCTCCCGCGCGCAAAGCGACAATGCCGCTTGTTCGGCGGCGCGCGCCCCCGGGGTGCCGTGGCTGGCCAGAAGTATTCTTGCCGGCGTCATTGCCTGTTCCCTTTGATACGATGCGCAAAAAATGACCCGGCGCAGCCGGTTAAGGCGCGCGCCGGGCCGGTTATTCCGGTGTTCGGTTTTACCCGACCAGAACGTATACGCCAAATGCGATCAGCAAGGCGCAAACCAGCGCAATGAGATCCTCTGCCCGATCGCTCTTGAAGATCGACAGGGCGGAACCGCGATGGAAAGTCGCCTTGCCTTCCGTTTGAAGATCGATGTTCTGGCTGTCATTTTCAGACATGGCAATCTCCTTTCCTTAGATGGTTTCGCTGACGAACAGAAGAATCACGATCAACGACAGAACGGCCTTGATCGTGCCGACGATACCGCCAATGACCAGCGGCTGACCGCCCGCTTGACGCATCGCCGCCCCGGTGATCTGCATGCCCAGGCCGGTGAGGCCGAAGGCGAATAGCCAGGTGATCCACTGCCGGAACTGCTTGATCTTCTTCGCCGTGTGGTACACGACCTTGTGGGCCTTCTTGAGGACCTTGCTGGCGTCCTTGGAAAGCACCTTGGCGTTGGTGAGGCCGCGGATCGTCGCATCGTCGTCGATATTAGCGATCTTCCGGCCCTCGATCAGGCGGGCCAGCGCCTCGGCGCGTGCCGGGCTCTGCACCTTGGCGGCCTCGGTGGTCAGCAACGCCACCTCCGCTTCCGTCAGCAGCTTCGATTCCTTGATATCGTTGTCGAAATATTTGCCCTTATAATGGTTCGGCGGGGCGAAGATACCCGTCGAGGACAGGGCGAACATCAGGATGAAACCGAGCACGAAGAGCGGGAATTTCTCGATTACCACCTTGCCGACATTGACCTTCGTACCGGCGGCGGATTCCTCACGGCGCACATACCATATCGCCAGCCACAAGACGATCAGCGGCAGGAACAGCACGCGGGTGATGTTGAAGATTTCGGCGACCTTCAGGGTTTCGATCCCGTCCGGCTGGTAGGCCAGGGCCGCGCCCGCGACCTGCGCTGAATTGAGAATGCCGGTGCCCGCCCAGGCGCCGAACTGGATATGGCCCAGATTGAGGACATGGCCGATGACCGGGAACAGGAACATGCAGCCCACGCCCCAGATCAGGATGGTGCCGATGGTATAGGCTATTTCCGTCGGCTTGGCCTGTACGACCGGTGCCGCCGCCACCGTGGCGGAAACACCGCAGACGCCCATCCCCGCAGACAGCACGCCGGCCATGGAGTTGGGGATCTTCCTGCGCCCGCCCAGGAACAGCACGAGGCCGACCGAGCCGAGCACGAAGAACCCGATCATCACGACCGAAAGCTTGCCGAGATGGGCCAGTTCGGCCAGGCTGTACAACGTGCCCAGCAGAATGACCCCGGTCTTGAGGCCGAGGCGGGACAATCGCACCCCGTTCTCCGCCCAGCCGGGAATCTTGAACACGTTCACCGTAATGATGCCGGCAACGATGCCGAGCACGATGTAGTTCAGTCCCAGGACCTGATGCAGATATTTGGCGCCCATCACCGGGCCCATCGATTTGCTGATGACGGCAATCCACGGGGCGACGAACCAAGTGACGATCATGGCGATGAACAATATGAAAATCGCTCCCCCCACGCTCGACAGATAGTAGTCGAGGTTTCCCTCCTCGTGTTTGCCCCACATATGCCAGGCGCCGACGGCGAGGCCGACGATGCCGAAGAAACCCGACATGCCGGTTATCTCGCCTGTCTTTTTGCCGATTTTCAGATAATCAACAAGTCCGTCCAGCATGCCGGCGTTCGTGGCGACGGCCAGCGCCACCAGCAAAACGCCCATGATCAACAATGCCGGATGTTTTTTTGTGTAGACCAACTTACAATCCTCCGCTGTTATTTCGGTGTTTTCCTGCGCGCGTGTTAGCCGCACATTTTATTTATTTTGTTTTTGCGCATGCACCCATACGTTTAAGATTAACCCTTAAACTTTTGTGAATATTAGCATGCTGCAGGTGGGTATGGAAGAGTGGTCTGATTCTGCAACAAATTCAGACTGTTAGGGGATGCCCGACAGGCAGGCCGGGGTAGAAAAAACAGGCCAGAGTAGAAAAAACAGGGATTTCGTTAAGGCGCCTTCGCCGTAATCAGCGGCACGAAAGCGACGGGGAGGCCACGTTCCTCACTGACCTCTCCGTCCTCATTCCTGCTAACCAGTGTCAGGACCTGTTCGTAACGCCCCACCCCGACGGGGATGACCATGCGCCCGCCGGGGGCGAGTTGGTCGATCAGGGCGGCGGGAATCTTGCTGGCCGCGGCGGTAACGAGAATGCCGTCATAGGGCGCATGTTCGGGCCAGCCGAGCGCGCCGTCAGCGGCTTTCACACGGACATTGGCGTAGCCGAAGCGCTTGAGCCGGGCGGCGGCGGCCTCGGCAAGTTCGGGGATGCGCTCGATGCTCCAGACCTCGGCCACGCATTCGGCCAGCACGGCGGCCTGGTAACCGCAGCCGGTGCCGATCTCCAATACCCGCATGTCCGGACGGGGCCGCAGCATCTGAGTCATCGCCGCGACAATATAGGGCTGCGAGATGGTTTGGCCCTGGCCGATCGAAAGCGGCCGGTTTTCATACGAGTAAGACTGTTCCCAGCGGGGTACGAATTCATGGCGCGGCACATGGGCCATCGCATCACGCACGGCAGGGTCCAGCCGATCGGCGCCCAGCCAGTGCGCCGTGTCGCGAACGTCCGAGTCGATTTCCAACAGCAGGCGTTCGCGCGCGGCGGCGTATTCGTTGGTTATCCCGGCATCGGACACGCCGGTTCAGTTGAAGTCGAAATTGTCGAATTCACTGATCTTCCAGCCACCGCCGGCCCTCTCGAAGGTAACGGCGCGTTGGCGGATCAGCGCATCCCCCCGGTCGTTCTCGGCCAGGAAATAGCGGAACTTCACCTGGGTCATGGCATTGTTGATCCGGAAATCAAAGATCTCGTAGCTGAGATAGGTCTCGGCGCCGAAACGTTCGCGGCGCAGCGCAAGGCCGTCGCTATAGCGCGAGGCAAGCGCCGGGCTGAGATATTCCTTCACCCTGGCACCGCCCTTGAGGGCTGCAAAAAACCCTGTCAGTGCGTCCCTGCTCTGCAGGACGGCGTTCATCTCGGCCTTCTCCAGGCCGGAAACGTCCGGATGTTCCCGCACGCTGCGCGAAATCTGCTGTTCCTTGAACAGCGCCTCGGAGAACGCCTTGCCGATGGCGTCCTGGCTCGCCGCCGGCGCGGCCGTCCATCCGATCGCGATTGCCGCCATCGCCAGCATTTTCAAAACTCG
>DAOVHN010000413.1 GCA_030671915.1 Pseudomonadota bacterium | reverse complement strand
CCTGTTTCGCAACTCGCCACCGGGAAAAGTGAAATAGACGTGACGGCCACCGCCGCCGGTGATCGCCTCGATCGTATGGGGCAGCGGCCCGTGTTCGCGCTCCAGCGCCCTCAGGCTGTCGCCGCCGCCATGGCGGGGATCGACGTCCAGCACCACGAGGTTCGAAACCGCACCGGTCACGATGCCAACCCCGGCATCGGGCCAGCGGACGAACCAGTCTTCCAGCTCCTTCCCGGTCGGCAACCTTTCCTGGAACGTCTGCCAGCGCACCAGCGGATGCTTGCCGCCGGCGGCTATGGGCATAACGGCCCAGCCGCGGGCGAGATATTTGGCAGCCGTTTTCCGCATATCCGTCATCGGTTGATGAACCAGAGAATCAAGGTCAGAGCCAGGCTGAGCAGGATCGAAGTGACTACGGGGAAGTAGAAGCGGAAACCTTCGCGTTCCACGACGATATCGCCCGGCAGGCGCCCGATCCCCATGCGCTGCAGGAACGGCCAGACGATCCCGGCCAGGATCAGCACGATCCCCAGCGTGACAAGAAAGCGCGAAACAGGGTTTCCCCAAATGAAATCGAACATGGCCAACCCGTAATTCCAGCCGGTTTCATCCGGTCCCGGCCGAAGAACGCCCTTCCCATTCCCGGAGCCGCACCGGCAGGCAACGCGGCCCCCAGTCGCCTGCCGCGCCCTCGAACCGGCCGGCAACGGGCGCCTTGCAGCTGCCGCAGCAAGCCTCCTCGGTCAGGTTCCACTCGCCGATGCGGTAACCGTCGCGGGCGATCAGCAGCCCGCCGCATTCGTGGCACCAGGTACTCTCACCCTCCGGATCATGGACGTTGCCGGTATAAACATAGCGCATCCCCGCGTTGAGGGCGATGCCCCGGGCGCGCCGCAGCGTGGCGGGCGGTGTGGGCGGTCTGTCGAGCATCTTCCAGGTCGGGTAAAAGGCGGTGAAGTGCATCGGCACCTCCGGCCCCAGATTATCGAACACCCAGCGCGCCATTTCTGCGATCTCGCCGTCGGAATCGTTTTCGCCTGGAATCAGGAGTGTGGTGAGTTCCAGCCAGACATCTGTTTTGTGCCGGATATAGCGAAGCGTATCCAGCACCGGGGCGAGCGCGGCCGAGCAGATCCGGTGGTAAAAGTGCTCAGTGAAAGCCTTCAAATCCACATTCACCGCGTCAATGTGGCGGTAGAACTCGGCGCGCGGTTCCGGGTTAACATAACCCGAGGAAACGGCGACCGTCCGGACGCCGAGCTCATGGCACGCTTCGGCCACGTCGATGGCGTATTCATGGAAGACGATCGGATCGTTATAGGTAAAGGCGACGCTGGCGCAGCCGAGGTCCCGCGCGGCCATGGCTATGGTTTCCGGCCTTGCGCTGTCGGCCAGCACGTCGTCTTCGCGCGCCTTGCTGATATCCCAGTTCTGGCAGAACCGGCAGGCGAGGTTGCAGCCGGCCGTACCGAAAGAAAGAACCGGCGTGCCAGGCAGGAAGTGAAACAGCGGCTTCTTTTCGATGGGATCGACGCAGTAGCCGCTGGACCGGCCCCAGGTCGTGAGCACAATCTCGCCGCCCTGGCGGGCGCGCACGAAGCACAGGCCGGCCTGTCCTTCACGCAGCTTGCATTCGCGTGGGCACAGATCGCACTGAACCCGGCCGTCTTCCAGACGGCGCCAGTATTTCGTCGCAACAATGTTTTCCGCCGCCGGCATCTATCTACTCCCGCTGCCAACGCTGAAAAAATAATATGGGGCTGCCGCCCTGTTTGCGTTGACGCAGGTCAATAGGTTTCCGCTGGTATCGCGCGCGCCCATCTGCTGGACGCTCGGCGCGTCGGGCGTTTATCATAGGGCGTCGTTCAGCGCATGCGAGCTTTGGTATAATCCCAGCCTTTCCGGAAGGAGCAGTGACCGGAACAGGAAACATAGAAACAAGAAGCAAGAAGCACCGGAATAAATGAACAGGAAATCCAGCCGCCTTGCGACGCTCGATGGCGGCCAGCCGGGCCGCCGGACCCGGGCGGGCGCCGATCTTGTTATCCGCCCCGCAGTGGTCGATATCGGTTCCAATACGGTTCGTCTGGTCGTCTACGACGCGCTGCGCCGAAACGCCGCCGTGATTCTGAACGAGAAGGTCCAGTGCAGTCTTGGGTCCCGGCTGGGTGAGACCGGCCGTCTGCCGGCCGAAGGCGTCCAGATGGCGCTGCGCAGCTTGGCTCGGTTCAAAATAATGGCCGAGGCCATGGGCGTCACCCATATGGACCTGATCGCGACGGCGGCGGTGCGCGATGCGGCGAACGGCCCGGATTTCGTCAAAGAGGCCGAACGCGTTTGCGGCAGACCGATTATGGTTTTGAGCGGCGAGGAAGAGGCGCGGCTGTCTGCGCTGGGCGTGCTGTCCGGCATTCCGGACGCCGAAGGGATTGCCGCCGATCTGGGAGGCGGAAGTCTGGAGATTTCCCTCATCGGGAATGGCGAGGTCGAGCCCAGGATTACGCTGCCCCTCGGGCCATTGCGGTTGATGGAGCTTGGGGCCGCCGACAGCGGCGCGGTACGCAAGACCGTCGACGCCGCACTTGCAGAATGCGGCTTCCTGCAATCCTGCGAAGGGCAGTCGCTGTATCTGGTTGGCGGGGCCTGGCGCGCCTTCGCTAAAACGCAGATGAAACGGTCACGCTATCCGCTGCCCGTGATCCATCGCTATAGCCTCGACGCCAACGAGGCCACCAGGTCCGCGCGGACAATCATGTCGATGGACCGCAATCAATTGGCCAAGATGTCGGCGCTGGCGAGCAAACGCAGGGAATCCCTGCCATATGCGGTTCTGGTTATGAGGCGGCTGATCAAGGCCTCGGGGCCGGCGCAGGTGGTGTTCTCCGCGCATGGGTTGCGAGAGGGCTGGCTGCAGCATCTGCTGCCCGGTGAGGAAAAAAAGCATGACCCGCTATTGGCCGCGACCGCGGACTGCGAGGCCCGCGAGGCCCGCCGGGTCGGCATCGGGGATGCGCTTTACCGCTGGACCACGCCGCTGTTCCAGGACGAAACAGAAGCGCAGGCGCGTCTGCGCCAGGCCGCCTGCCGCCTGTCGGATATCGGCTGGCACGACCATCCCGACCTTCGCGGCGCGGAATCGATGAACCGCATCCTGCGCATGGGCTTGCCGGGGACCGACCATCCAGGACTGGCGTTTATGGCCTATACCGTTTTCAACCGATATGGCGAAACGATGCCGAAGGGAGCCATGCGCATAGTGCAGCGGCTATTGAGCGGCCGGCAGATCCGGCGGGCGACCCTGCTGGGCCGGGCCCTGCGCATGGGCTATGTCGTCTCGGGCGGCGT
>DAOVHN010000316.1 GCA_030671915.1 Pseudomonadota bacterium | reverse complement strand
GACGACATGATCCTCAAGCGCATGAAGCGCCGGCACAGCCGCGCCGACGCCATCGAATTCTGCCGCCGTGCCCGGGATCTGCGCCCTGGCATCGCCTTCGGCGCCGACTTGATTGCCGGTTTCCCGACCGAAACCGACGAAAATTTCGGGCGCAGCCTCGACCTGATAGAGGAATGCGATCTCACCTGGCTGCATGTCTTCCCCTATTCGTCGCGCGAAGGAACGCCGGCGGCGCGCATGCCGCAGATTCCCTCGGCGGTTCGCAAGGAGCGCGCGGCGCAACTGCGCGCGGCCGGCGAATTGGCCGCCCAACGGTTCCTGGACAGGCAGACCGGCACCGAGGCCGTGGTTCTGGTGGAGCGTGACGACAGCGGCTACAGCGAGCATTTCGCCCCGGTGCGCCTGACCGGGCCGGCGCCCGAAGGCACCCTCGTCCGCGCCCGCATCGAACGGCGCGACGGGCTGAAACTGGTCGGCGAAGCGGTAAGAAGGGCGGCATGAGCGAAACCACGGAGCAAAAACAGGGCTGGTTCGCCCGGCTGAAGGCCGGGCTTTCGAAATCCTCGGGCAAGATCGCCTCGGGGCTTTCGGCGCTGGCCGGGCGCAAGCTGGACGATGCGTTGATCGAGGAGATCGAGGAGCTGCTGATCACCGCCGATCTGGGCCCGGCCCCCGCGGCAAAGCTGGCGGCGGGGCTGGCCAATGGGCGTTTCGACAAGACGGTGACAGGCGAGGAACTGCGCGCGGCGCTGGCAGCGGACATTGCGGCGATGCTGGAGCCGGTCGCGCAACCGCTTGCCGTCGATCCGGCGCACAGGCCCCATGTGGTGCTGATCGTCGGCGTCAACGGCAGCGGCAAGACCACGACCATTGGCAAGCTGGCCCGGCAATATCGCGACCAGGGCAAATCGGTGATGCTGGCGGCCGGTGATACCTTCCGCGCCGCCGCGGTCGAGCAACTGCAGATCTGGGGCGAGCGCACGGGTTGCCCCGTGGTGGCCGGCAAACAGGGCGCGGACGCCGCCGGGCTGGCCTACGAGGCGCTGGAAAAGGCGCGCGCGCAGGGCATGGAGGTGTTGCTGATCGACACGGCCGGCCGCCTGCACAACAAGGCCCACCTGATGGCGGAGCTGGAAAAAATAATTCGCGTGATTCGCAAACAGGACGATACCGCGCCCCACGACTGCGTGCTGGTGCTGGACGCCACCACGGGCCAGAACGCGCTGGCCCAGGTCCAGACCTTCAAGGATCTGGTCAACATCACCGGCCTGATCGTCACCAAGCTGGACGGCACCGCGCGCGGCGGCGTGCTGGTGGCCCTGGCCGACCGCTTCGGCCTACCCGTCCATGCCGTCGGCGTAGGCGAAAAGGCCGAGGACATGCGCCCCTTCACCGCGCAAGATTTCGCGAACGGCCTGTTGGGCATCGAACAGGATTGAACAGGCGTGCCCGCTGCGTCATTGTGGCGCGAACAAAATGCGGGAGGCCTGAATGGCGGATAAAACGCCGGCGGGCGTGCATAGCCTGAAGCAGTTCGACGATCCGGACGCCGCGGTCGCGCGGGTCGCGGAGATTTACCAGACCGGCGTGCGGCGGGTGCGCGAGCGATTCGATGCCTTCGTGGCAGGCGACCGCGTCAGTCCGTCGGAGCCGGCCTTCTACCCCTACGCCATGGTCAAGGCCGGGGCGGCGCAGATGATGGTCGAGTCGCGCCCCTCCTACGGCACCCTGTCCTATCCCGGCGCCTACGGGACGACGCTGACCCGCCCGGACCTGTTCGCCGACTATTACCGCGAACAGATCGAACTGTTGATGCGGCATCACGGTGTGCCGGTGTCCATAGGCGTCAGCGACCGGCCGATTCCGCTGCCCTTCGTCATCGAACATGCCAGCGCCGACCTCAGCGCCGGCGAGATGCAGACCGTGGAAGGCCTGTTCCATATGCCGGACCTGGCCCAGATCGACGACGGCATCGCCAACGGCACCCACTTTACGCCGCCAGGCCAGCCCTGGCCGCTGGCGCTGTTCACCGCCGACCGCGTGGACCTCGCCCTGCATCGGTTGCGCCATTACACGGCCAGCGAGCCCGAACATTTCCAGCAGTTCGTGCTGTTCACAAATTATCAGCGCTATGTCTATGAATTCATTGCCCATGGGCGGAAAGTCATTGCGGACGGCGACGATGGCTACACGGCCTTCGTCGAACCCGGTGGCGTTATTACCCGGGTTGGCGAGGCGGGGCCGGAGGGCGTCGCTCCCGCTCACCTGCCGCAAATGCCGGCCTATCACCTGACCCGCGGCGACCGGCAGGGCATCACGCTGGTCAATATCGGCGTCGGGCCGTCGAACGCCAAGACGATTACCGACCATCTGGCGGTTCTGCGGCCCCATTGCTGGATGATGATCGGCCATTGCGGGGGGCTGCGCCGGTCGCAGCAGCTGGGCGACTACGTGCTGGCGCACGCCTATATCCGCGAGGACCATGTGCTGGACCAGGATTTGCCGGTCTGGGTGCCGGTGCCGGCGATCGCCGAGGTGCAGGTGGCGCTGCAGGAAGCGGTGGCGCGGATCACCGGCCTGCACGGGCGCGAGATGAAGACCCGCATGCGAACCGGCACCGTCGCCACCTCCGACAACCGCAACTGGGAACTGCGCTACGACGAGCTGTTCGAACGATTCAGCCAGTCGCGCGCCATCGCGGTGGACATGGAATCGGCGACCATCGCCGCCAACGGCTTCCGGCTGCGCGTGCCCTACGGCACCCTGCTGTGCGTGTCGGACAAGCCGATGCATGGCGAAATCAAGCTGCCCGGCATGGCCAACGCCTTCTACAACGAACGTATCGGCCAGCATCTGAAAATCGGCCTGGAGGCGGTGCGCATCCTGCGCGAGGGCGGCGTCGAACAGCTCCATTCCCGCAAACTGCGCAGCTTCGACGAACCGGCGTTTCGATAGATGGCGCTTGAGCCCACCGTCCTGGCCCTCGTCCTGATGGCCGCGCTGGCGCATGCCGGATGGAATGCGCTGGTTAAAGCCAGCGGCGAGCGTGGGGCTATTTTTTCGGTGCTGCTGCTGACCGGCGGGGCCTTCGGACTGGTCGCGGTTCTGGTTTTGCCGCTGCCGGCGCCCGAGGCCTGGTTCTATCTGATTCTCTCCGCCGTCGTTCATTATGGCTATTACGGGTTCCTGCTGCTGGCCTACCGTTATGGCGATCTCAGCCATGTCTATCCGCTGGCGCGCGGGTCGGCTCCGCTGATGGTCGCCGCCGGCGCATGGGTCATGGCCGGGGAACAGCTCGGCCCGATGGGAATCGCGGGGCTCGTTCTGGCGTCGGGCGGCATCATGAGCCTCGCCTTCGAAAACGGCCTGCCGCGTGACCATGCGGCCAAGGCGGTGTTCTTCGCCATCGGCACCGGCGTACTGATCGCCGCCTATACGGTGGTGGACGGGCTGGGGGTGCGGGCGTCCGGCGCGGCGCTCAGCTATATCGCATGGCTCAACGTGCTGGAGGCCGCGCCGATTTCCCTGTGGCTGCTCGCGCGACGCCCGGCGAGTTTCACCGGCCTGACCGGCCGTTCCTGGCGACGGGGGATATTCGGCGGCGTTTTGGCCATGTCCGCCTATGGGTTGGTGATTTACGCGCTGTCGCTGGGCGCGATGGCGCATGTCTCGGCGCTGAGGGAAACCTCGGTCCTGTTCGCCGCCCTGATCGGTATCCTGATCCTGCGCGAAACCGCAGGCAGCCGGGGCCGCCGGATTGCCGCCGCCGGCCTGGTCTCGGCCGGCATTATCCCCTTGCAGCTGGGGTAGGCGGGCATGGAGCTCTGGACGGGATTGTTGGTCTTGTGCGCGGCCGTAATGCATGCGTCCTGGAACGCGGTGGTGAAGAACGCCGCGGATTCGCTGGTGATGCAGGCCGTTATCATTCTGACGGCGGCGGTCATCGCCCTGCCCTTCGCACTGGCCCTGCCGTTCCCCGGCCCGGAAACCTGGGGCTATATCCTGGCCGGGACAATTGTACATGGCTTCTATTTCGCCTTTCTGGTGAAGGCATACGAGATCGGCGACTTC
>DAOVHN010000515.1 GCA_030671915.1 Pseudomonadota bacterium | reverse complement strand
TTCGACAAGGGGCTGGCCATGCGCAAGGACGTGCTGGGCGCGGAATATGTGGAAAACGCGCTGGCCAGTGCCGACGACTTCAACCGCGAATTCCAGGAAGTGGTGACGGAATATTGCTGGGGCCTGGCCTGGGGCGACGAGACGCTGGACCGCAAGACCCGCAGCATCATCAACCTGTCGATGATCGCGGCCCTGAACCGCATGCATGAATGGGAGCTGCATTTCCGCGGCGCCATCAAGAACGGCCTGACGCGCGACGAACTGCGCGCTATCCTGATGCAGATCACCATTTACGCCGGCGTGCCCTGCGGCGTCGAATGCCACCGTATCGCCAAGAAGGTTTTTGCGGAACTGGACGGCTGAGGCGCGCGTGAAAGCGCTGATACAACGCGCGGGCGAGGCCTCGGTAACGGTCGATGGCGAAGTCGTAGGCGCCATCGGTCGCGGTCTCGTCGCGCTGTTCTGCGCGGAGGAGGGGGACGATCCAGCCGACGTGGAATTGCTGGCCCGCAAAACCGCCAATCTGCGCATCTTCGAGGACGAGGCGGGCAAGATGAACCGCTCGGTCATCGATATCGGCGGCGCGGTGCTGGCGATCAGCCAGTTCACGCTGGCAGCCGATTCCCGCAAGGGCAACCGGCCCAGTTTCATTCGGGCCATGGCACCGGAGCCGGCGGACGAGATCTACCGGCGCTATTGCGAGGCGTTGCGCGGCTTCGGGCTGACCGTCGAGACCGGCCGCTTCGCCGCCGACATGAAGGTGGCGCTGGTCAATGACGGGCCGGTGACTATATGGCTGGATACGGCGGAATTGAGGGGCGGGAAGGGCTGAGCATGCACAGTACCCACAGCGTTCAGGTGTTGTGGCCGGATTGCGATCCGGCGGGCATCCTGTTCAATGTGAATTATTACCGCTGGATGGACGATGCGGCTTTCTATCTGTTCGAGAAGGCCGGGCTGCCCTGGGACGAACTGAAAACGCGCTACGGCGCGCCGGGGGTGCCGCTGGTCAGCTCCCACGCCGATTTCCGCTCGCCCGCGAAGTTCCGCGATCACCTGACCATTGACAGCCATGTCTCCGAGTGGGGCAACAGCTCCTTCAAGGTCGCCCACGTCTTCAGGATCGGCGAACGGCTGGCGGCGGAGGGCTGGGAGAAGCGCATCTGGTGCCGCTCCGATCCCGACGATCCGGCGAAAATCACCCCGACTCCGATCCCCGACGAGGTCAGGAAGGCACTGGGCGGATGAGCGCGGAACGGTCTTTCGCCCGTGAGGTCGAACAGCTTCGCCTCGGCGCGGGCGAGACCTTCCATGGCGAGGGAATTCTGGCGGTCACCAAGGCGCTGCTGCAATCGGGCGTCGCCTATGTCGGCGGTTACCAGGGCGCGCCCGTGTCCCACCTGCTGGACGTGCTGGTCGATGCCCGCGAGCTGATGGGCGAGATGGGTATCCATGTGGAGACCTGCGCCAATGAGGCGGCGGCCGCGGCCATGCTGGGCGCCTCGATCAATTATCCACTGCGCGGCGCGGTGACCTGGAAGTCCATCGTGGGCACCAATGTGGCGGCCGACGGGCTGTCGAACCTGTCCTCGCCGGGCGTCATCGGCGGGGCGCTGATCGTGGTCGGCGAGGATTACGGCGAGGGCGCCAGCGTGATCCAGGAACGCACACTCGCCATGGCCATGAAGTCCGGAATCTGGCTTCTGGACCCGCGCCCGGACCTTCCCAGCATCGTCGGGATGGTCGAGCATGCGTTCGCGCTGTCGGAGGCCAGCAGCGCGCCGGTGATGATGCAGCTTCGGGTGCGCGCCTGCCATGTCCAGGGCTCCTTCACGGCAAAGGATAACGTCGCGCCCAAGGTCAACACCCATGCCCGCCTGGCCGAGCCGGCGGCCTTCGACTATGCCCGCCTGGCCCATCCTCCGGTGACCTTCGCGCAGGAAAAACTGAAGGTGGAAAAGCGTTTGCCGGCGGCCCTGGCCTACATCCGCGAGCATGGGCTGAACGAGGTTTTCGATGGAGATATAGGTAGTATCGGGGTGATTCTGCAGGGCGGGCTGTACAATACGGCGATCCGCCGATTGCGGGCGCTGGGGCTGGCGGATGCCTTCGGGGAGAGCCGAATCCCGCTCCTCGTGCTCAACGTCGTCCACCCCCTGGTGCCGGACCAGATCGAGGCATTTTGCGCCGAAAAAGATGCAGTTCTGGTGCAGGAGGAAGGTAATCCGGAGTATATAGAACAGCAAATAAACATGATATTGCATAGAGCCGGTATACAGACCCGCATCCACGGCAAGGGGCTGATGCCGGCCGCCGGCGAATACACGGCACAGGCGATCGGCGACGGTCTGGCGGCCTTCCTGGAGGCAACCATGCCCCCGGGCATCGATTTGGCCGCCGTGGCCCGGGCGCGCAGCGCAACGCAGACCGCGCGCGAGGGCGGCGAGGCGGCGCTCCCCATCGCGCTGCCGCCGCGCCCGCCGAGTCTCTGCACCGGCTGCCCGGAGCGCCCGGTATTTTCCGCCATCAAGATTCTCGAACGCGAGGTCGGGCGGGTCCATATCGCCGCCGACATCGGCTGCCACGCGCTGGCCACCTTCGAGCCCTTCTCGATGGGCAATTCGATCCTCGGCTACGGCATGTCGCT
>DAOVHN010000789.1 GCA_030671915.1 Pseudomonadota bacterium | reverse complement strand
CGCCACCCATGGCGCCAGGCCGCGGAACATGTCCTCGCTTAGCCGCGTTCGAAACAGGATTTCGCCCATCCAGATGAACAGCGGCAGGGCGGTCAGCGTCCAGCTTGACGACGAGGTCCAGATCGTCGTGATCATGGCGTCGCCGGCCGGGCGGCTGGTGAACATCTCCATGCCGACCAGCGCCACGCCCAGGAGCGCCAGCCCCACCCAGACGCCGGAGCCCAGCAGCAGGAACAGGACGAAAAGGAATACGCCCGTCAGCAGAAATCCGTCTTCCATGACCTACTCCACCTTGGCCGCGTCGAGCGCTTCTTCGCGGAAATTGGTCTTGCCGGTGAAAACCAGCCGAACCAGATTGTCCCACAGCGCGATGGATACCAGGATGGTGCCGAAGGCCATGGCGAGTTGCGGAATCCAGATCGGCGTGGCGTCCTGGCCCTGGCTGATGTCGTTCAACTTGTACGACCAGTAAGCGCCCTTGACGGCGTAACGCGCGAAATAGGTGGCGAGCCCGGCACCGACCAGAAGGCACCAGCCCTCGCCCCAGGGCCGCCAGCGGCCCAGATTGTTCAGCAGCAGCCCGACCCGGATATGCGCCCCGTGGTTCAACGCATAGGGCAGCGCAAAGAAGGAAGAGGCCGCCATGCAATAACCCGCATAGTTGGTCGAGCCGGGTGCCTGAAACCCGAACCAGCGCGCCGCCATCTGCAGTACGATGATGCTCAGGATCGCAAGCATAAACAGCGCGCCCAGCATGCCGGACCCGAAATAGACCGCGTCGAGAAACCGTCGAAGCCTTCTAGCGAAAGCCACCATCGTTTATGTCCCGTTCGAGAGGAAGGGCAATAGGCAAGGAGGCGGGCGGCGCGCCTGATCCGACCACGCCGCCCCGTATTTCTCCGCTTTACTTCGCCTTGAAGGCGTCGACGATGGCCGCGCCCTCGGCGCCGGCCGCATCCGACCACTCCTTGGACATGGTCTCGCCCATCTTGGCGAGTTCGGCCGCCAGTTTGTCGCCCGGGGGGATAACCGTCATGCCGTTGGCGGCGAGCTGGCTGAGATACCAGCCGGTCAGCTCACGCGCGCGGGTCGTGCCCGCGGCCTCGGCCAGCATGGCCGACGACTTCAGGCAGTTCTTCACCTGGTCGGACAGTCCGTTATAAGAGTCCTTGTTGGCGAAGACATAGTTGCGCGGCAGCCATGCCTGGGTGTCGTAGAAATGGGACAGATGTTCCCAGACCTTTTTGTCGTAACCGGTCGAGCCCGACGAAATGAACGCGTCGGCGACGCCGGTGGCCAGCGCCTGGCTGAGCTCCGCGGCCTCGATCTGTACCGGCAGCATGCCTCCCAGTTCGGCCAGGCGGGCGGTCGCCGCGTTATAGGCGCGGAACTTGATGCCTTTCATGTCGGCGACGCTGTTGATTTCCTTCTTGAAGTACATCCCCTGCGGCGGCCAGGGCACGCCATAGAGCAGCACCATGTTCTGGTCAGCCAGGATTTTCTCCAGGGTCGG
>DAOVHN010000517.1 GCA_030671915.1 Pseudomonadota bacterium | reverse complement strand
TATGCCGAGACGACGGCCAGCGGCTGGTCGGTCGGCGGCTGCCAGGTCGATCGCGCCAAGGGCTTCGGCATGCCGGGCGTCGAGGTCGACGGGCTGGACTTCTTCGCCGTCAACGCCGCCGCGCGCGAAGCGATCGACCGCGCCAGGGCCGGCGACGGGCCGTCGCTGATCCACGTCAAGCTGCACCGCTATTTCGGCCATTTCGAGGGCGACGCCCAGAGCTATCGCGCGGAAGGCGAAACCGACCGCCTGCGCGAAGAGTTCGATGCGCTGTCCTTCTTCCGCCAGAAGGTGACCGAGGCCGGGCTTCTGGAAGCGGGTGAACTCGACGCCATCGACAAGCAAGTCGGCACCCTGATCGACGAGGCCGTATCCGAGGCGGAATCCGCGCCGCGCGGGACCGAAGCCGACCTGTTGACCGACGTTTATCTGAATTACTGAGGGAGGATTTGAAATGGCTATAAAAACCTATCGCGAAGCCATTAACGACGCGATCCGGCTGGAAATGCGCCGCGACGAGCGTGTCATCGTCATGGGCGAGGACAACGCCGGCGGCATGGGCGCGCCCGGCGAGGACGATGCCTGGGGCGGCGTGCTGGGCGTCACCAAGGGGCTGATGCCTGAATTCGGCCGCGAGCGCGTGCTCGACACGCCGATCTCCGAAAGCGCCTTCATCGGCTCTGCTGTGGGCGCGGCGGCGACCGGGCTGCGGCCCGTGGCGGAACTGATGTTTGTCGATTTCATGGGGGTCTGCTTCGACCAGATATTCAATCAGGCCGGCAAGTTCCGCTATATGTTCGGCGGTAATGCGGTCACCCCGCTGGTCGTGCGCACCATGTACGGGGCCGGTTTCAGGGCGGCCAGCCAGCACAGCCAGTGTCTCTATCCGGTCTTTACCCATATCCCCGGGCTGAAGGTCGTCATCCCGTCCTCGCCTTACGAGGCCAAGGGGCTGTTGACCCAGGCGATTCGCGACGACGATCCGGTCATCTTCTTCGAAAACAAGGCGCAATACGACGATGTCGGCGATGTACCGGACGAGGCCTATACCATTCCCTTCGGCGAGGCCAACATCACCCGCGAGGGCGGCGATGTCACGATTGTCGCGATCGGCCGGATGGTCACGCTGGCCAACCAGGTGGCGGACGATCTGGCGAAGGCAGGCAAGGGCGCCACGGTGATCGATCCACGCACCACCTCGCCGCTCGACCTGGACTCGATCCTGGAATCGGTGGGGGAGACCGGGCGGCTGGTGGTGGTCGACGAGGCCAGTCCGCGTTGTGGCATGGCGGCGGATATCTCCGCTCAGGTCTGCGAACAGGCTTTCAGCGACCTCAAGGCGCCGATCAAGACGGTCACGCCGCCGCATACCCCGGTGCCCTTCGCGCCGGAACTGGAGGACGCCTATATCCCCAGCGTGGCGAAGATCCGCGCGGCCGTGGACGTGGTGCTGGCGGCCTGAGAACCTGGGCGGGACAGCGGGACGGCGGGTGCAACGCTCCGCTGTCCCGTTCGGCTGCCAAAAAGACTAACGGAGATTGAGCGCGATGGGAATCCAACCGCTGACCATGCCCAAATGGGGCCTGTCGATGACCGAGGGGCTGGTCAATGCGTGGCTGGCCGGGGAAGGCGAGACAGTCGCCAAGACGCAGGATCTGGTGGAAATCGAAACCACCAAGATCAACAACGTCTTCGAATCGCCGATCGCCGGCACGCTGCGCCGTCACGTGGCCGCCGAGGGGGAAACCCTGCCGGTCGGCGCCCTGCTGGCCGTGTTCGCCGGCGAGGCCGTAACGGACGCCGACATCGAGGCCTTCGTCGCCGACTTTCAGGCGAATTTCGTGCCACCGGAGGAAGACGAGGCGGCGGCCGACAGCGGCCCGCAGAGCATCGAGGCCGATGGCCGGCGCATGGTCTATCACGACCGCATGCCCGAGCGCGAGGAGGGCCCGCCGCTGCTGCTGCTGCACGGTTTCGGCGGCGACAAGGACAACTGGCTGTTCAATATCGACGCGCTGGCCGCCGGCCGCCGCGTGCTGGCGCCCGATCTGCCCGGGCATGGCGAGTCCGCCAAGGATGTCGCGGGCGGCGATCTCGACTCGTTGGCCGCCGCCATGCTGGCCTTCCTCGACGCGTTGAGCATTCCGCGCGTGCATCTGGCCGGCCATTCGCTGGGCGGGGCGGTCGCGATCGCCGCCGCCCGCGCGGCCCCGGAACGCGTCGCCTCGCTGTCGCTGATCGCGGCGGCCGGGCTGGGCGACACCGTGAACGACGCCTATCTGACCGGCTTTATCGAGGCCCAGCGCCGCAAGGAATTGAAGGCCGTGCTGCAAATGCTTTTCAACGATCCCGGCCTGGTCGGCAAGGATATGCTGGAAGGGGTCTCGCGCTTCAAACGCATGGACGGCGCCGACGCCGCGCTACGCGCCATCCGCGATGCCGTGTTCCCCGGCGGGGTCGTCAGGTATGACGTGGCCGGCGCGCTGGCCGCCTATGACGGCCCGGTGCTGGCGATCTGGGGCGAAGCCGACCGCATCGTACCGCCGCCGGGCGGGGGATTGCCGGGCGCGACCCATGTGGAGATCATCGCCGCCGCCGGCCATATGCCGCAACTGGAGGCATCCTCGCGGGTCAATTCGCTGCT
>DAOVHN010000361.1 GCA_030671915.1 Pseudomonadota bacterium | reverse complement strand
TAAGTCGCTGGGTCGGGTCAACGCTATCCATTGTCCGCCCGGCTATCCGGTGGATCCTGAAAAGACCTTGTGCTGGGCGGTCAGCGATCCGCGCGGCTACGGTCTCGCGACCTTCCCGGACTAGCCGGAAGATGGCGCTCAAAACAGCAAAACGGGGCGAAATTCCCCCCTTCATCGTGATGGAGGTCATGCGCGCGGCCGCCGAGCGGGCGTCGTCGGGCGCGGTCGTGCTGCATATGGAGGTCGGGCAACCGGGCACCGGCGCGCCGCAAGGCGTTATCGACGCGGCCCGCGTGGCGCTGGACCAACACCGTATCGGCTATACCGTGGCGCTGGGCATTCCGGAATTGCGTGCGGCCATTGCCGGCCATTACCGCGACTATTACGGCGTCGACGTGCCGGTGGAGCGGATCGTCGTCACTACCGGGTCTTCCGGCGGTTTTCTGCTGTCCTTCCTGTCGGCCTTCGACCAGGGCGACCGGGTGGCTCTGGCCGCGCCGGGTTATCCCTGCTATCGCAACATACTGAGCGCCCTCGGGGTGGAGCCGGTGTCGTTGATGACCACGGTCGCCGACCGGTTCCAGCCGACCCCGGAGCTGCTCGACAAGGCGCGCGCCGATGGCCCCATCCACGGTCTGATCGTGGCGAGCCCGTCCAACCCGACCGGCACGATGCTGGGCCGCGAGGAATTACAGGCGCTGGTGGACTATTGCCGGGTGCACGACATCCGGCTGATCTCAGACGAGATCTATCACGGCATCACCTTTCATCATCGGGCGGATACCGCCGCCGAATTCGCCGCCGAAGCCATCGTCATCAACAGCTTCTCGAAATACTTTGCGATGACCGGCTGGCGGCTTGGCTGGATGATCGTGCCGGAAGACTTGATGCGGCCCGTAGAATCGCTGGCGCAGAATCTTTTCATTTCGGCGCCGACATTGTCACAGGTCGCCGCCGTGGCCGCCTTCGATTGCCGTGACGAGCTGGAGGCCAATGTGGCGCGCTATGCGGCGAACCGCGAGTTGCTGCTGGCGGAGCTGCCGAAGGCGGGGTTTACCGATCTCGCGCCGGCTGACGGCGCTTTCTACATTTACGCCGATGTCGGCCATCTGACCAATGACAGCGAGAAATTTTGCCGGCGCATTCTGAACGAGGCCGGCGTCGCGGTAACCCCCGGCGTCGATTTCGACCCTTGGCGCGGCAACCGTTTCGTGCGTTTTTCCTTTGCCGAAAGCACCGAGGAAATAGGGGCCGCGGCGGAGGCGCTGCGAAAATGGCATGAGGAGTGAGGGAGGCGCCTAACTCGCCTTTTTCAGCAGCACTTGTCCCACGAATAGGCCGTTTTCATCGAAGCCGGCTTCGGACCCGGCCAGATAGAAATTCCACATGCGGCGGAAGTGTGGGTCGTAGCGGTCCCGGTCCAGGGCCGGCCAGGCCTCGTTGAAATTCCGGCGCCAGCGCCGCAGCGTCTCGGAGTAGTGGAAGCTTTCATGGACGAAAGGCTCGTGCGCCAGTTCCAGGCCGGCCTCGCGCGCCGCCGCGACCGTGTCTTCCAGGGTCGGGATATAGCCGCCGGGGAAGATATATTTCTGGAACCAGGGACTGGTATCGCAGCGCTCCTTCCGCATGATCGAATGGACCAGCGCCTGCCCGTCGTCGGCCAGCATGCGGCGCACAGCGTCGAAATACTCGACGAAATGCTTGGCGCCGACATGCTCGAACATGCCTATGCTGACGATGCGGTCGTAGGCTTCCGGATTGTCCACCGCATGAACCCGGTAGTCGACCAGCCGGTAATCAGGCTTGTTGCCCGGCATGGCGGCTGAGCGCTCGCACGCCAGGTCGCGCTGGGTTTCCGCCAGGGTGACTCCCGTGACATGGCCGGCGCCGGTCTCGGATGCGATCAGCCGGGTGAGTTCGCCCCAGCCCGATCCTATATCGAGAACGCGCGCGCCCTGGGGAACCGCCAGCCGGTCGATAGTGGTGCGCAGCTTGTTCAATTGTGCGTCGCGCAGCGGCTGATCGGGCTCGGCGAAGAAGGCGCAGGAATAATTCATGCCTTCGTCGAGAAAGCCTTCATACAGGTCGTTGCCGATATCGTAATGATGGGCCACGTTCCGGCGGCTTTTTCGCGGACTGTTGCGACGATCCCTGAACAACAGCAAGCCGGCGGTCCGCAGGGCCCTGCCCGGGATCGATAGACTCGCGACATCCTGATTGCGGCACGCCATTTTAAGGAAACCGCCCAGGTCACCCTGTTCCAGTACCCAGCCCTCGTCCATATAGGATTCGCCGCAACCCATTTCGGGGCTCCGAATGATGCGAAAGATCGTACGCAGACTATTCAGGCGCACCCTGAAACGCGGCCCCATACCGTCCCCGAATTCAACTTCTGCCAGCCCGCGGTAGTTCAAACGCAGGGAACCCTGCCTCGCGAAGGCGCCGATGATCCAGGCAAAGGAGCGAAACAGAAGTAGGGAGCCGGGTCGGACACTGTGATTTTTTCGCCCTTTCCTGCCAGTACGCGACAGTCTGTCGGCAAAAAATTTGTCGAGTCCCACCATCGACAATCTCCCAACGGATAAAACGTTTTTCCGTCGCCACCGTGGGCCGATTCCGGCTTCAACCATCGCGGTGCGACGGTACCCGATTTTACCATTTGTTAAGTATTCGTCAATCGCGCTTTACAATTGCGACGGAAGGCGCACAAGAGAAGAGGGCGCCGCGAAAGGCGCCCTCTGGTCATTAATCCGAAAAAAACAAACGCCCCCCGGTGTGCCAGGGCAGGCAAGTAAACTTAACCGCCGGAGCCGCGCCGCCACCAGCCCGTCCGTTTGGGCTTGTTCTCGGCGGGTGGTTCGGCAGGCTGCGGCTCGGATGCCGGTTCCGCTACGGCTTCAGCCATCTCAGGCCGCGGCGCCTCGACCGGCTGCTCCAGGGCCACGGCCGGTTCCGCCACGGGTTCCGGTTCCGGCACGGATACCGGCTCGCCGACGGGTTCCGGCCTGGCCGGGGGGGGCGGCGCCACGACCAGCCCCTCATCCCCGAGGGGCGTGGCGTCTGTGCCGGATTCGTCCGACTCGGCCTTGCGGGCGGTCTTGCGGCTGGCCCGTCTGCGCGCGGGTTTTTCAGCTACGGCTTCCTCGTCCTTGTCGGCGGACGACTTGCGCCGGGTCCATTTGGCCGGCTTTTTTTCCTCCGCAGCCGATTCGGCTTCCCCGGCTTCCGCCGCATCTTCGTCCGGCGCAGCCGCAGTCACAATTTCCTGGCTCGCGGTGCTATCGAACTCTTCGGTCTTCTTGCGGCGCCGCGGCGCCCGCTTTCTCTTGCCCGGCACGGCTTCCTCGGCGGCGGGTTCCATGCCTTCAGATATGGATTCGGATTCCGCGGGTGCAGCTATGGCCTCGCCTTCCGCCGTTACTTCGCCGTCGGTTGTTTCCATAGCGCCGGATTCCTCGGGCTTGCGGCTGCGGCGGCGGCCACCGCGCTTGCCGCGGCGGCGTCGCTTGCGGGGTTCTTCCTCACCGGTTTCTCCCGCAGTCTCCGTTTCGGCCTCCGTTTTATCTGCCTCCGCCTTCGCGGTTTCGTCCTCGGCCGCGACAGGGGCCTCGTCGTCCCGCCTGTCCTTGCGGCGGCGGCGCGGCCGGCGCTTGCGGCGCCCACCATCAGGCTGCTCCTCGGGGCCGATGATCTC
>DAOVHN010000056.1 GCA_030671915.1 Pseudomonadota bacterium | reverse complement strand
CGGCAAGTCCCGCAACAAGCGAAACGCCTGCTAAAAAACGCCCGCTCGATATGACGCCGACGGGCGATACCAAGCCGATGGTCGATACCGCGCCGGTGGTCGACGCCACGCCGGTGGTCGATCCCACGCCCACGCCTGAAACACAGCCTGCTTCTTACGCCGGAATGGGCGCCACCGATCGTGTCGGCCTGCCGCAGACGATGGACAAAATGGGCCGTGTTCGCCTGTCCGTTCGGCTGGACCCGGACCGGTATTTGCGGGTCAAAATGGCTTCGGCCCGGACCCGATGGTCGGCGCAGGATATCGTTATTGCTGCCCTGGACCGCTATCTTGGCGGCAAGTCGGAATCCGATTCAGATGCCGGCGAAAACGATAACGGCGGCAACCACGGTAAATTGAACTGAGGAGACAGGGGAAGTGAACATGCGTCCCCGAAACCCCTTCGGATCTGGCCCGGTCAGGCCTGTTCAGGAAGCACCCGAGGAGTTGGAGGCCGACGCCCTCTTTGAGGGCGAGCCTTACGATAATCCGGGCGCGGCCGCGGAAGGGGAAGAAGATCTCGATCTGGCGGGCATGGGCTCGCTGGCCGGAGTCTCTATCCGCCGCAAGGCTGGCAACGGCGCGGCCAAGCCCGCCGTACAGCCTCGAGCCACTGTCGCCCGACCCGAAGAGATCGCGCCGCGCAACATTGTGGAATTCTGGTCGCGCCTCAAGAAAGGACGCCGGTGGCCGGCGCGTTCGGACATTGATGCCAAACAGGTCGGTACGTACTGGCCGAACTCGGTATTGATGCGGGTCGGGGAAAACGGCTTGCCCTGGCAGTTCGAGCCGTTGATGTCGGACGTAATGCGCGGAGGTGGCCAGAGTTTCCACACCGGCGAGATCGAGTTCGGAAACTCGCTGGTTATTGAATGGGTACTTAGTCTGGGTCGCCGCACGCAGCAGGCTGGCCAGCCCCAGGAGGACGTCGACTTGTTTCCAACCGGCCCTGGCGATGTTCGCTACAGGGCTATGACAGTTCCGCTGGGCGAGGACGACGACTCCGTTTCGCATGTTCTTTGCCACGTTCTGAAAATTTAGAGCCCCCTACAAGGATCTGAAATCACGCGCGATTTCTTTTAGACGGCCTGGTTTTGCCAGGCCGTTTTTCCTTTGCGCGCGAAACTGGGGTGGTTTATCATTGACAATAAGTGAGTGAGCGTTCACTATTGTGTGATGAGGGATGGATCGCAAACCAGGGAGAAGATCGACCGCACGGCAATGCGCCTGTTTGTGGAGAAGGGAATCGCCGAGACGTCGGTTCGCGATATCGCCGCGGGCGCCGGGATAGCCGAGGGGACGCTTTATCGCCACTACCCCAGCAAGGAAGAACTCGCCTGGCAACTGTTCGTCGTGAATTTCACGGCGATCGGGGCCACGTTGAACGAACTGCAGCGCGCCGAGAAAACGATTCACGCCAAACTGGACGCCATCATCCGGCATTTCTGTTCGGTCTTCGAACGGGACGCGGTAACCTTCAATTATCTGTTCCTGGCACGGCATCGGCATATGTTGCGGCTGACGCCGCGTCAGCCGAACCCCTATCTGGTGTTCCGATCGGTCGTCAGGGAGGGCATGGCGCATGGCGAGATTCCGAAACAGGATCTGGACGTGGCGACATCAATGGTCATGGGACTCATCCTGCAAGTGATCGACGCCCGAATCCTCGGCCGGCGAATACCGCAGGATGTTGAAACCCTGGCGGATACATTGATCCAGGCATCTTATCGCGTTTTAAATATCTGACTTTTTTGAGATCAAAATGAGTGAGCGTTCACACACCATTATCGGCAACAGGAACCAAATGGAGGTCGAAATGATCGGAGCAACAGTGACAACCAGCGGATTCCGCACACCGGCCGACCGTCTGGAAGAAATCGCCAGGCGCTGCCAGACCGGGGAACCGCTCGATCCGCGGCATTCCTTCTGGTTGGCAGAGGGCATCGAGTCCTATCTGTGCAAGACCGCAACCTCGCTGGAAGAGGCGCTCGGCTTGCGTAATGGGCGTGGTGGCGTGCCGTGGTGGCGAGAAAAGGCGATACGGGAACGCGACGCCGCGCTGCGCGAACTCGCCGAAGAATTCTTCGCCGATTTGAGCATCTGCGCCCGCTCCCGCGAAATCGCGACGCTGGCCTTGCGCTATGGCGCAAGTGCCTGGCGCCACGACCGGGACGGGCGGGACATGTCGGAAACCTATGCCGGCTCGCCGCGCGAATATCTGTGGCGCGCCTTCAGGTCGGGGGCGACCATGCCGTTGAGTGAGAGACAGGTGCGAAACATTGTGGGTGGTTGATCCACCCTATTTCGCGGCGAACTCCACATGGATATGGTCGTCATGACGGGCGGCGCGGCATCCCTGAAAGCGGATCCCGGGATAGTCCACGCCCAAGCGCCGCTGAAGATGGGGCTCAATGAGAATGCGGCGCACTTCGCGGTCTTGCGCCAGAGCACCCAACAATGCCGCCGTCCGCCGGACGTCGAGTTCAATCTCGGGAAGCAAGGGTTGCAGCCAGGCCATATTCCAGCGCAGCCAGCCCTCCCTGCCGTCGCAAGGTTGCGGATCGCCAGGGCGGGGCTGCACGAAGCCCCAGTAGCCGATTGGCGAAGGCGTGACCGCGTCATAAATGTGCACAAGGGCCAGATCGATCTTTCGCCCATCGCCATGCGAAATGTGCGGAAACATGGGGAACCAATCGAAAAACGGGAATCCCGCGTCGAGGTAAGTAACCCACGGCCCTTTGAAATCCGCGGATAATTCGGCGGAAACCTTTTGTAAAGCCTGCCGCGCGGGCAGCGTCGCATAATGCCTGTTCAGCAGGCATGTCCAGATTGTCCGGGGTCCGTAGGTTGCCGCGTCGGTCAGGCCGCAGTCCAGCGGCGCGCGCCCGAAGGCACCAGCCAGGGGAATCGTTGCGACGGACGCGCCAAGATAGGCGGCCGCCGACAGGCCGAGACAAGCGCCGTGGCGCAAGGCCGAATTTCGGTCGCCAAGACGGTTGTTCAACCACGCACATGCCGGCACACAGAGCCACAGCACCAGGCCGCCGATCTGGGTAATAACTGTCAGCAGGGCGACAAAAAATATGAGAAGCCCAGCCTTTGCCGGCGCGCCACGCGCGAACGCAAAAGGTCCCGCCAGGACCGCTAGCGCCAATCGCCTCACACGTCGATCAGCAGGCGCTGCGGATCCTCGATCATTTCCTTGACGCGAACCAGGAAGGTCACGGCCTCGCGCCCGTCGACGATGCGGTGATCGTAACTGAGCGCCACATACATCATACTGCGCACCACGATCTCGTTATCCACCACCACCGGCCGCTTCTCGATCTTGTGCAGGCCGAGAATGCCCGACTGCGGCGGGTTGAGGATCGGCATCGACATCATCGAGCCATAGACGCCGCCGTTGGAAATGGTGAAGGTGCCGCCGGTCATTTCCTGGATGGTCAACTTGCCGTCGCGCGCCCGGCGGCCGAAATCGGCGATGCGACCCTCTATGTCGGCGAAACTCATCTTGTCGGCATCGCGCAAGATCGGCACCACCAGACCCTGCGGCGTACCAACGGCGACTCCGACGTCGTAATAATTCTTGTAGACGATCTCGTCGCCATGGATTTCGGCGTTGACCGCGGGCAACTCCTTCAAAGCGCCGATCGCCGCCTTGGTGAAGAAGGACATGAAGCCCAGTTTCACGCCATGCTTCTTTTCGAAGGAATCGCGATATTCCGACCTCAGCGCCATCAACGCCGTCATGTCGATCTCGTTGAAGGTGGTCAGCATCGCCGCCGTGTTCTGCGCTTCCTTCAGGCGCTCGGCGATGCGTTGGCGCAGCCGCGATATGCGCACCCGCTCCTCGCCGCGGCTATCCTGCGGGCGGGGCGGAAGTTCCTCCGCGGAGACGAAAGCCTGTGCCGCCGGTTGCGGCGCCCGCGCCGGCACGGGGGTTTTCGGGGCCGGGACGGGCTCGGCGGGCTTGGCCGCTTCCATGAAGGCGACCACATCGCCCTTGGTCAGCCGGCCTTTCGGCCCGGTCGCCGGGATCGCGGCCGGGTCGAGATCGTTTTCCTCCACCAGCTTGCGCACGGCCGGCGACAGAGTGGCCTCTTCCACCTCACCGGCCGAGCCGTTGGTGGCCTTTGGCGCAGGCGTCGTGTCAGCTTTCTCGGCCGCCGCGCCCTCGTCGATACTGCCCAGCAATGCACCGACCTCGACTTCGCTGCCGCTGTCCACCAGCACTTCAGTCAAAACGCCGTCAACCGGAGAGGGGACTTCCACGGTCACTTTGTCTGTTTCCAGCTCGACGAGTGGCTCGTCGAGCGCGACCGCGTCGCCAACCGACTTGAACCATCGGGCCACGATAGCCTCGGTAATTGATTCGCCCAGCGAGGGCACTGTGATCGGCTTGCTCATGTCTCTCTCTTGTCGCCTTAAGGCTTCAATGGATTTACTGTATCCGACTAGGCGGCCTTGCCCTTGCCTTTAGCCGGCTTTCCTGCCGCGGGCCTGGCGGTCACTGTCAGCGCCTGATCGACAAGCTTGTTCTGCTGCTCGATATGGCGGCGCAGCAGGCCGGTCGCCGGCGCCGCCGACTCTTCGCGGCCGACATAGACGGGGCGGCGGCATTGCGAGCCCAGCTCGAGCAGCACCTGCTCAATCCGCGCTTCGATAAAGGTCCAGCTGCCCATATTCTTCGGCTCTTCCTGGCACCAGACGACTTCGGCCTTCGGATAGCGCGCCAACTGTTCGGTCAGGGCCTTCCTGGGGAAGGGGTAAAGCTGTTCCATGCGCAGGAAGGCGACATCCTTGATGCCGCGCTTTTCGCGCTCCTCGAAAAGGTCGTAATAGACTTTGCCGGAGCAAAGTACGACACGCTTGACCTCTGTATCCTTGCACAGGGCGACGTCGTCATACATGACGCGGTGGAAACTGGAGCCGTCGGTAAAATTGTCGAGCCTCGATTGGCAGCGCTTGTGGCGCAGCAGGGATTTGGGCGTCATCACGATCAGCGGCTTGCGGAAATTTCGCCGTATCTGGCGGCGCAGTACGTGGAAATACTGTGCCGGCGTCGTGCAGTTCACCACTTGCCAGTTGTCGTCCGCCGAAAGTTGCAGATAACGTTCCAGCCTTGCCGAGGAATGCTCGGCGCCCTGGCCCTCGTAGCCATGCGGCAGCAACATTACCAAACCGCACATGCGCAGCCATTTGCGCTCGCCCGAAGCAATGAACTGGTCGATGATAACCTGCGCGCCGTTAGCGAAATCGCCGAACTGCGCCTCCCACAAAACCAGCGCGTTGGGTTCCGACAGGGTGTAACCGTATTCGAAGCCCAGCACGCCGACTTCCGACAGCGGGCTGTCCAGCACCTCGAAAGGCGCCTGGCCAAAACGGATATTGTTCAGCGGGATATAGCGATCCTCGTTTTCCTGGTCGACCAGCACCGCATGCCGCTGGCTGAAGGTCCCGCGCCCGGAATCCTGGCCGGACAGGCGCACCGGTGTCGATTCGCACAGCAGGGTGCCATAGGCCAGCGCTTCCGCCGTCGCCCAGTCGATTCCCTCGCCGCTCTCGATCATTTTGCGTTTGGCGTTGAGCTGCCGGACGATCTTGGGGTGGACGGCGACATTCTTGGGCACCTGGCTTATCGCATGGCCGACCTCGCGCAGCAGGTCGATTCCGACCGCCGTTTCGCCCCGGCGCTCGTCGCCGCTGGCGACCGACATGCCGGCCCACTGACCTTCCAGCCAGTCCGCCTTGTTGGGCTTATAGGACTCGGCCGTTTTGAAGTCGTCTTCCAGGGCCTGGCGCAGGTTCGCCAGTATCCTGTCCGCCTGGCCCGGCTCGATCGCGCCTTCCTCTTCCAGACGTTTTGCATAGATCTCGCGCACCCGCGGGTGCTTGTCGATTTTGTTGTACATGCGCGGCTGGGTGAAGGCCGGCTCGTCGGCCTCGTTATGGCCATGCCGGCGATAACAGAACAGATCGATCACCGCGTCCTTCTTGAAACGCTGGCGGAATTCGGTGGCGATCCGCGCGGCGTGAACACAGGACTCCGGGTCGTCGCCATTGACATGGAAGATCGGCGCCTGAACCATCTTGGCCACGTCCGAGCAATAGGGGGACGATCGCGAATAAGAGGGGTTGGTGGTGAAGCCGATCTGGTTGTTGATCACGAAATGGATCGTGCCGCCTGTCCGGTACCCCTTCAACTGCGACAAATCGAAGGTTTCCGCCACCATGCCCTGGCCGGCGAAGGCGGCGTCGCCATGCAGCAGGACGCTCATGACCTTCTCGCGCTCGGTATCACCCAACTGCTGCTGCTTGGCCCGGACCTTGCCCTGAACGACCGTGTTTACCGCCTCCAGATGGCTGGGATTGGCAGTCAGCGACAGATGAACCAGCTTACCATCGAATTCACGGTCGGCCGAGGTGCCGAGATGATATTTTACGTCGCCCGATCCCTGGACATCCTCGGGATTGCTCGACAGGCCCTGGAATTCGGCGAATATCGCCCGGTAGGGCTTGTGCATGATATTGGCCAGCACGTTCAGCCGGCCACGGTGCGCCATGCCCATCACGATTTTCTGGATACCCAGCTGCGCCCCGCGCTTTAGAATCTGCTCCAGCGCCGGCACCGTGGATTCCCCGCCGTCCAACCCGAAACGCTTGGTGCCGGTATAGCGCTTGTCGAGGAAGGTCTCGAATTCCTCGGCTTCGGTCAGGCGTTCCAGGATCGTCACCTTGCCCCGCGTGGTGAAATCGGTCTGGTTGCGGATATTTTCGATGCGCTCCTGAATCCAGGCCTTCTCCTCCGGCTCCTGGATATGCATGAACTCGACGCCAATATTGCCGCAATAGGTGGCGTTCAGGATCGACACGATCTCGCGCAACGTCGCCGATTCCAGCCCCAGCACGTAATTGATGAAGATGGGCCGGTCGAGGTCGTCCTCGTGGAAACCGTATGTCGCGGGGTCCAGTTCGGCATGGGGCGGGCGCTTTTCCAGGCCCAGCGGGTCCAGCGTCGCGTGCAGATGGCCGCGCACGCGGTAGGCGCGGATCAGCATCAGCGCCCGGATCGAATCCATCGTCGCCCGGCGGATCTGCTCGACGGAAGCCGCCGCCATGGGATAATAGCCCGGCGTCTCCGGCTGCGGCGGCAGGGCGGCGGCCGCGGTCGCGTCCGACAGACCGGGATGCCGCCCGTTGGCGCCAATCACCTGGCCCGTGCGCGGGGCCCAACTGGCGCCGCGAAGCTCTCCGCCGATTTCGCCGGGGCCGTCTTTCAGTTCCTGGAAAAGCGCAACCCATTCCGGATCGACGGAATTCGGATTTCGCAGGTAACGTTCATAGAGCTCAGCGATATAGGTCTCGTTGGCCCCGGTGAGAAAAGAACTCAGTCCCGTATAGGATGACATACACCGCCCTCTGTACTTCCGCGCCTGCTCCGGCAGGCCAGCCCGGCAACTATCTATCTAATGCAGCCGGGCCGTATCGCAACCGGGGCTGCCGGCCTTTTTACCCTGCGGCGTTCAGTCCATATTGGCGACGACTTCGTTAAGATTGCGTACATGGTCGACGGACTTGTCGAACAACGCCTTTTCTTCGCCATCCAATTCGATTTCGACGACGCGCTCCACGCCGCCCGCGCCGATCACCGCCGGCACGCCGACATAGAGCCCTTCCAGGCCGTAAGGCCCGTCGCACCAGGCGGCGCAGGGCAGCACGCGCTTCTTGTCCCTGAGGAACGCCTCGGCCATCTGGATCGCCGAGGAGGCCGGCGCATAGAAGGCCGAGCCGGTCTTCAGCAGCCCGACGATTTCGGCCCCACCGTCGCGAGTGCGCTGAACGATGGCGTCGATCTTGGCTTGGGTCGACCAGCCCATCTTGATCAGGTCCGGCACCGGAATACCGGCCACCGTGGAATAGCGGATCAGCGGCACCATTGTGTCGCCATGGCCGCCCAGCACGAAGGCGGTTACGTCCTCGACCGAAACATTGAATTCTTCCGACAGGAAATAGCGGAGGCGGGCACTGTCCAGCACACCGGCCATGCCGACCATCCGGTTATGCGGCAGGCCGCAGGCGTCGCGCAGCACGCCGACCATCACATCCAGCGGGTTGGTGATGCAGATGACGAAGGCGTCCGGCGCGTTTTCCTTGATGCCCGCGCCCACGGCCTTCATGACCTTGGTGTTGATGCCGATCAGGTCGTCGCGGCTCATGCCCGGCTTGCGGGCCACGCCGGCGGTGACGATGATAACGTCGGCGCCTTTCAGCGCGGCATAGTCGCTGCTGCCCGTAACGGCGGCGTCATAGCCCTCGACGGTCGAGCCCTGGATGATATCCAGCGCCTTGCCCTCGGGGATGCCTTCCATGATGTCGACGAGGGCGATGTCGCCAAGCTCCTTGAGCCCGGCCAGGAGAGCGAGCGTGCCGCCGATATTGCCGGCGCCCACCAGTCCGATCTTGCTGCGTGCCATTGATTTTCCCGTTCAGCGAAATATGAAATTACAGGGACAGCGCAAGCGCCGGACGGCGCGTCCTGCAGGTCATGTTGCACTGCCGCAAAAGTCGCCCGTTTGGTAACGCGAATCGGGATGGAGGGCAAGCGGAAATGCGACAAATCGCCGCCCGGATGGGCGAGAGATTCCCTACCCCGCGCCCCGGTCCGATTCTGCCGCCCAATCCGCCGAGCGCATCTCCGCAAGCCGGCTGGCGGTGCGTTTGTATTCCCGGGCGTGGGTTTCGCCGGTGACGAGGTCTTCGGGCGCGGCCTCGGCGCTGGCTGCCAGGCGGGTGCGGTTTTCGTAGAGGGCGTCGATCAGGGTGATGAAGCGGCGCGCCTCATTGCGCATGGTCTCGTCCATTATCGGAATGCCGTCGATCAGGACCATACGGTAATGCCGGGCGATGGTCAGGTAATCCTCGGGCCCCAGGGCGGCGCGGCAGAGATCGTCGAAATGGAACCGGGCAATCCCGCGCGCGGCGGCGGGAACCTTTACCTTACGGGACTTTACCGTCAGCGCCTCGGGGAGCGGCCCCACCCCGTCGGTCAGGTCGGCGAACAGCCTGTCCAGCGCCGCCGTCGCCTGCTCCCCCAGCGGGCTCTGCCAAACCT
>DAOVHN010000423.1 GCA_030671915.1 Pseudomonadota bacterium | reverse complement strand
GGCGGTTGGCAATAGGCGTTGTGATCGGAAAGATAGGTATTGAGCCTGTCCTTGCGCAGCGCCTTCAATGCCGAATTTTCGGTCCTCACCGTCATGCCCTCTTTGGCCACGGTCATGCAGGCCTTCACATGGTCCGTCTGGCCGTCAAGGACGACATTGCACAATTCGCAATCGCCAGTGGGTTTCATTCGGGGATCGGCGCACATTGCAGGAATATCGATGCCCGCACGGCGCGCCGCCGCCAGGATGGTCTCGCCCGCCATCGCTTCAACCGGCTTACCGTCGATTTCCAGCCGACAGGGTTCAAGGCTCACCTCGGGTTCGCCCGCATCGTCCTGGCCGATTCCGGCGTCGCGCGGGCGCGTCTCACCCACTTGGTCATCTTGCATTGTCTTCCTCTCTTGCAGCCTGATGGGGTGTGGGGATTTTCTTCGTTCTTAACCCTTTGGCATCCAAGGTTTGGCGGGATCGCCATCGTACCAGATTTTCTGGTTATGGATCTTGCCGAGGAGTTCCGTGATTTCCGAAATGCTTTCCTTGGAGCTAGCCATCTCCTCTGCATGTTCATGCTTTGCCGGTCCCTGGCACTGGCACTGGCATTTTTCCGAACGAATATGCAATTCCTTCCTTAAGCAGGTTTCGATGATGTCGATATCCGACGGATTCAGATCGAATTGCTTTTTGTATGTCATTGCATGTCCCTTCTAACCTCGTTCGCGTGGAAGCGGTCGGGATGCGGTCCTAAAATACCGGATACGATCTTTTCCCACCCATTAATAGACCCGCTGCGTCCGTAAACCTTCGCGCTTTACCACGAAACAACGCAACCGCCCTCGAATGCCATCGCGTAATTCTCGTGAATAATTGGCCGAATGACAAGGTTGCACACTGATATAAATCAACTGAACAGACTAAAACGTTTGCTTTGGCTGACGCCCGCGACCGGTTGGCCAGGCGGCATTGTCGTTTATGGCCGCCTGAGAAGCCGAATTCAGGGCAACGGATCCGGGTTGACGTTTCGTGCGGTGAGGCGTTTTTCGAGGTAGTTTGTGTCCTGGCGGAGTGGGCGGGACGGTACGCATCCCCCGCTTGACAACAGTTGCATGTGAAACTAATTAATCCACCGGGTATTCAGCCGACAAAACGGGAGAGAGTTATGAGCGCGACATTCGCATCGACCGGCGATCTGGGGGAAAAGAACGTCACTTTCGCGAAGCTAGGCGAGGGCGCCTATGCCTACACCGCCGAGGGCGACCCCAACACAGGCGTCATCGTCGGCGACGAGGGCGTGATGGTGATCGATACCCAGGCGACGCCGGCCATGGCCAACGACGTGATCCGCCATATCCGCGAGGTCACCGACAAGCCGGTCAAGTTCATCCTGCTCAGCCATTACCATGCCGTGCGCGTGCTGGGCGCATCGGCCTATAACGCCGAGAACATCATCGCCAGCCGCCCGACCTACGAGCTGATCGTCGAGCGCGGCCAGCAGGATTACGATTCCGAATATGGCCGCTTCCCCCGCCTGTTCGACGATGTCGAATCCATCCCCGGCCTGACCTGGCCCTCCATCGTGTTCGACGGCCGGATGACGGTCGATCTCGGCAACCGAAAGGTCGAGGTTTTCTCGCCCGGGCGCGGCCATACCCAGGGCGACACGGTCGCCTGGCTGCCCGACCAGAAGATCCTCTATGCCGGCGACCTGGTGGAATACGGGGCCACGCCCTATACCGGCGACGCCCATCTGGCGGACTGGCCGAAAACGCTGGATGCGCTGCGCGCGCTGAAGCCCGAAAAGCTGGTGCCCGGCCGCGGCGACGCGCTGATGAATGCGGCGCAGTGCGAGGAAGGCATGGCCTCGACCCAGGCCTTCGTCACCGACCTGTTCGAAAGCGCGAAGGAGTCCCGCGCCCAGGGCCACGACCTGAAACAGGCGTTCGACGCCGCCAAGGCCAGCATGGACCCGAAATACGGCGACTGGGTCATCTACGAGCACTGCATGCCCTTCGACGCGTCGCGCGCATACGACGAGGCCGGCGGCATGGAGCGCCCGCAAATCTGGACCGCGGAGCGTGACAAGGAGATGTGGGCGAAGCTGAACGGGTGAGAGTTGTGATCACGCCTTTTTGAGTGCAGCCGCGGGCGGCCGTCGCATATTGTGGCTCGCATGGGACGGTTTGCACGGGAGGGGGCGGTGAATTCTTTCGAGACGATCTGGGACCGCGCGGCGGCGCGCAAGGGCGGGGAGGATGCGCTGGAGGCGCTGATGCCGGCGGTCCGAACCGCCGATGAGCTGCGCGCCATATCCGACGACCGCTGGCTGGCGGAGATGACGCGGCGGATTTTCCAGGCCGGGTTCAACTGGTCGATAATCGAGAAGAAATGGCCCGGATTCGAGGCGGCGTTCGAGGGCTTTGTCCCCGGCCGTTGCGCCATGCTGTCGGACGACGATATAGACCGGTTGCTGAGGGACAAGGATATCGTGCGCAACGCCGCCAAGATCCTGTCGGTGCGCGAGAACGCATCATTCCTGTGCGACCTGGCGCGCGAGCATGGATCCGCCGCCGCGTTCTTCGCGGACTGGCCGGCAGACGATTTCGCCGGGTTGCTGGATGTGCTGAAGAAGCGCGGCAGCCGGTTGAGCGGCACGACGGGCCAGTATTTCCTGCGCTTCATGGGCAAGGATTCTTATCTCATGTCGAAAGATGTAGTCGCCGCCCTGATCGCCGAGGGCGTGGTGGACAAGCCCCCCTCCTCCGCCCGGGCGCTGCGCGCCGTGCAGGAGGCGTTCAACGGATGGGCCGCCGAATGCGGCAGGCCGCTGGCCCATATCAGCCGGACGCTTGCCTGCAGCCTGGACAGCGGCGGCTGAGATTCAGGGTATCGCCGCCACCATCGCCCCCTTGATATGGGTCATTGCCGGCATCGGTGTCTCAGCTTAAGCATGAACCGATCGCGTCGGGCAAACGGCGGCGACGGATGATGGACAAAGAAAGCAGCCACCCGACGGCCTTCGAGATGGCGGCGCGGCAGCGCGACATCTCGGTGTCGGAGTTTTTTCTGAAGAACCGGCATCTGCTCGGCTTCGACTCGCCGTCGAAGGCAGTGGTGACCACCGTCCGCGAGGCGGTGGACAACGCGCTCGACGCCTGCGAGGAGGCCGGCATCCTCCCTGAAATCCACATCGAAGTGTCGCATGACGGGGAATTCTACCGCGTCGCCGTCGAAGACAACGGGCCCGGCATC
>DAOVHN010000604.1 GCA_030671915.1 Pseudomonadota bacterium | reverse complement strand
TTCTGCTGGAGCCGATCTGCGAGGTCCATATCTATGTGCCCAACGCCTATACGGCCAAGGTGCAGGGCCTGATCAGCAAACGGCGGGGCCATATTCTGGGCTTTGACGCCAAGGAGGCCTGGCCTGGCTGGGACAACGTAGCGGCCCACATGCCGCAGGCGGAACTGTACGACATAATCATCGAGTTGCGTTCGCTGACATTCGGCGTCGGAACCTATGAGTGGAAGTTCGACCATCTGTCCGAACTGATCGGGCGGATCGCCGACAATGTGGTTGCCAGCCGCAAGAAGGCCGCCTGAATTTGGCGCGCCGGGCCGGACCGTGACCGGCAATAAGTGGTACGAAACGAAAAAGCTTGATGATGGGGTTTCCCTGATACGGGAATCCCACATCAAGCCTTTCTATCGCTGCAATATCTGGCATGTCCGGGGCCGTGACCGGGATATGCTGATTGACAGCGGCATGGGCGTGGTCAGTTTGCGCGACAATGTGCGGCTGGTCTGCGAGCGGCCCTTGGTGGCGGTGGCCAGCCATGCCCATTTCGACCATATCGGCGGTCACCACGAATTCGACGAACGGGCCGTGCATGCGGCCGAGGCGGAAATCCTGGCCTATCCGTCGCCGCGCAACACGGTGGCCGATACATGGGTCAGCGACGACATGTTCGCCCGGTTGCCGACGGCGGACTACAAGGCGGCGGACTACGAGGTTCGCCCGGCGCCAGCGACGCGGCTGCTGCGTGATGGCGACGTCGTCGATCTGGGCGACCGGCATTTCGAGGTGATCCACCTGCCGGGCCATTCGCCGGGCTCCATCGCCCTGTGGGAAGAGACGACCGGCATCCTGTTCTCCGGCGACGTCGTTTATGACGGCGAGCTGCTCGACAACGCCTACCATTCGAATGTCGATCACTATCTCGCCAGCATGGGAAGGCTGCGCGAGATACCGGTACGCACGGTCCATGCCGGGCATTTCGCCAGCTTCGGCCGCGACCGGCTGCTGGCGCTGATCGATGATTATGTCGCGGGCCGCCGCGCGCAGGGTTGCCCATCGTCCCGCTCGCAATAAATTTGTTATTCGTGAGAGTTCCGTGACATCTCGGCCGTACAAAGAGGCACGAGAGACTCAAGGAGTGTGCGAATGCTGATCAAGATACCCCGTGGCTGGGAGCGGCCGGAACGCGAAGCTACCGATGAATCCCATTTCCTGCAGCGGCGCCGGCTGGTGAAATCGCTGGCGGCCGGTCCGGTCCTGCTGGCCAGCGCGGCGACGTTCCTCACGGCTTGCGAGGAAGAAGCCAAGGCCGAGCCCGACCCGACCGCGGACCTCTATCCGGTAAAGCAGAATCTTCGCTACCGGCTGGACCGCCCGCTCACCGACGAGGCCGAGGCGACGAAATACAACAACTTCTATGAGTTCGGCAGCCACAAGCAAATCGCCAAGCGCGCGCAGGCCATGAAGATACGCCCCTGGCAGGTGCGCATCGACGGGATGGTCGAACAGGAACAGCTTCTGGATATCGACGATCTGTTGCGCCGCATGCCGCTGGAGGAGAGGCTTTATCGCCATCGCTGCGTCGAGGCCTGGTCGATGGACGTGCCTTGGAGCGGTTTCCCCATGAAGGCGTTGGTCGACCTGGCGCGGCCCCTGTCGTCGGCCCGTTATGTGGTGATGGAGACCGCGACCGACGAAGAAACCATGCCCGGCCTGGCCCAGAGCTGGTATCCTTGGCCCTATATCGACGGCCTGACCATCGAGGAAGCAACCAATGAGCTCGCCTTCCTGGTGACCGGCGCTTATGGCAAGCCCGTGCCCAAACAGATGGGGGCGCCGCTCAGGCTGGCGGTTCCCTGGAAGTATGGCTTCAAGTCGATCAAGTCGATTGTCCGTTTTACCTTCACCGACAAGCGCCCGCTGAATTTCTGGGAGGCCGTCCAGGGCGCCGAGTACGGTTTCTGGGCCAACGTCAATCCCGAAGTGTCGCATCCGCGCTGGAGCCAGGCTTCCGAGCGCCTGCTGGGCAGCGGCGAGCGGGTTCCCACCCGCCTCTACAACGGCTATGGCGAATTTGTCGCCCATCTGTACAAGGATCTCGCGGGCGAAAAGCTTTTTATGTAATTACACTAAATGCCAGGCATTCCAGGGCCGCCCGGTAGGGCGGCCCTTCGCATTTCGCGAATTCGCA
>DAOVHN010000370.1 GCA_030671915.1 Pseudomonadota bacterium | reverse complement strand
CCACCGCAGGAGCTCGCGGCGATCGCCGAGGCGCAGGAACCGGACATCATGCTGCGCGTTACCATGTCGGGCGAGACGATTGACGGTAAATTTGTCACAAGGATCGTGCCTTTGCCGCTGGGGCCCTTGGCCACCGGCCCGGAAAGGCTGGCCCATGCGGGGATCGAGACCCGCGAAGAGGACGGCAAGGTGCTGATCGACAACATCGTCTTCGGCACCGCGGCTGAAAAGGCAGGTGTCGATTTCGACTGGGAAATCGTGGATGTGCGGGCCGAGGCGGATCAGCCACCCAAGCAGTTGTTCTTCATTCCCGCGCTGGCGCTTTTCGGCCTGATTGTATTGCTGCAGCTCCGTCGCAGGGCGACGGCGGCCGCATAGGGGGAAGCGAAATGTACAAGACCATCCTGCTCGCCATCGATATGAACGAACCGTCTTCATGGGAAAAAGCGCTGCCCGTGGCGCTGGAACAGGCCCGTTCGGGCGGCGGGAAACTCCATATCATGACCGTGGTGCCCGATTTCGGAATGGCCATCGTCGGCTCGTTTTTCCCGGCGGATTACGAAAAGCAGGCACTGGCCGAGGCCGGCAAGTCGCTAGCCGACTTCATCGGCGAGAACGTTCCCGGTGAGATCGAGGCCGCACATTCCGTCGGCCACGGCACGATCTACAAGGAAGTCCTCGCCACCGCCGGTGATATCGGCGCGGATCTGATCGTCATGGCCTCGCACCGGCCGGCGCAGAGCGACTACCTTCTGGGCCCCAACGCCGCGCGCGTCGTCCGCCACGCTACTTGCTCGGTGCTGGTGGTCAGGGGCTAGCGTCCTTTCCGACCATATGGAACCGCTCTAAGTATTTTGTGCCTGCTTTTGCCCGGCGACCAGGATCAGGACCGACGTTAGGCAGAATTCGCTGACATGACCGACGATTGGCTCGACTGTTTCCCACAACTCCGTGCCCTGGAAGAAGGGTCGCTGTCCCTGTTGAAACGATCGGCGCATGAGGTGGTTCTTCCGACTGGAGCGGTCGCCTTCGCGAGTGGCCAGGGCTGCGAGGCCTTCCTGTTCCTGACGGCTGGCACCGTACGGGTGCAATTGACGGGAGAGGGCGGACGGGAGATTCTGCTCTATCGCGTCACGTCGGGCGAAACCTGCGTGCTGACCACGTCGGCGCTGCTGGCCAACGAAAACTATATGGCCGAGGGCATTGCCGAGACGCCGGTACGGGCAATCACCCTCCCGGCAGCCGCCTTCCGACAGTTGATCGCCGACTCCGCGCCCTTCCGCGAATTTGTTTTCTCGACCTTTGGCGAACGGATCACTGCGCTGGTGCAGGTCATCCAGGACGTTGCCTTCGCCCATATCGCACCGCGGTTGGCGGCGGCCTTGATTGCCCGGTCGTCTGGCGGCGGTGAAATCGAGCTGACCCATCAGGAGTTGGCCGTTGAACTGGGAACCGCCCGTGAGGTGGTTAGCCGGCAACTCAAGGGATTCGAGCAACGTGGCTGGGTCGGCCTTGGACGGGGCCGGATCAGGATAGCCGACCGCGATGCGCTCGAAAATCTCGCCAGAGCCGGCCCAGGTTGACTGGAATCGCCTGCGGCGATCCTGTGACAAGGTCACAGACGAAACCTGGTGGCGGAGCAATAAAAGGCATCATGAAGGTTTGAACGCGAACCGTGACTAGGAGCAATTACCATGAATATCGTCAAGAACGAGGGCGCCATTGACCGCACCATGCGTATCGTCGCCGGGCTCGTCCTGATAGCGCTGGTTTTCGTCGGCCCACAGACGGCCTGGGGTTGGCTGGGCCTGATTCCGCTGATAACCGGTCTCGCGGGCTGGTGCCCCGCCTACATGATCTTCGGCATCAAGACCTGCAAGACAGAGGCGAAGGAAGGCTGATCTCTGGCGGCCGCCGCTGCTCGGGAAATCGCCGCGGACCTGACGTCAGGGCAGATCTATACGCACCCGGAAGGCCATGCGCTCGATCCAGGCCTGCTCGCCTTCCACCAGGTTGCCCAGTTCCAGGGCCTCGATCTCCACGACCCCCCATGCCTTGGGCACGGCCTTGAGGCGTTCCTCGGCGGCCTGGATTTCTACCTTGTTCCGGCCCTCCGGCCACAACAGGATTTCCAGCGCTTCCCGCGCGGCCTGGTAGCCGGCGCCATCCAGCACGAAGGCGAATTTCCGGGTCTCGCCGGGCGCGTTGACGTTGCCTTCGCCAGGATTGTTGGGTCCACTATTGTCGGCGTTGCGGAAATGCCAGCCCTGAATGACCGCCGGATTGTTGCCCCGGTAGGGGGGCGTTGCGACGACGACATGATTGCGTTCGCGGATTATGGGGTCGCCGACCCAGATCGACCAGCCATGCCCCACGGGCACCAGTCTGAACTCGAATTTATGTCCTTCATGCTCGAACGGGTGGACGATGGTGTCGCCACGCTGAACTTCGCCCCGCAGATCCATCGGGTCCGCATGGGCGGGGTACGCGAAGACAGCGAGCAGAAGCAGGACTGCCAGTATGATCCATCCAGGTTTTTGCATTTCGAGGACAAAAATAGCATCACCCGCCGGCTGAGCCAAATGGTGATCTTGCACGGCCATGCACCAACGCCCTTGGCGGCGATGCGCGAAAATGGCAGCATGCGCGGGTGCAATCTATCGGGGGTTCCATGCGACGCTTGACCTTTACGTTGATTTTGTTCCTGCTGACTGCTTGTGGCGGGCCATCAAAACCGCCGGCCTGGCCGGCTGTGGTGGAGATACCGGCCGGCCGGTTCATCATGGGGTCCGACGATGCGGAGCGCGAGGCCGCCTACCGGATGGACGAGGTCGCTTACGGCCACAGCGCCACGCGAGACCGGGCATGGTACAGCCGTGAAATCCTCCGCCGCGAAGTTGAGACCGGCGCCTACTACATCATGCAGCGGCCGGTCACTAACGAGCTTTACGCCATGTTCATCGCGGCGACCGGGCGCCCGGCGCCTTATGTCGATGAGGCCACCTGGAACAGCTACGGGCTGGTTCATCCCTACAATCTTGCAAAGCGCCATATGTGGGTCGATGGCGAGTTGCCGGAGATGCGCGGCCAGCATCCGGTGGTGCTGGTCAGCCATACCGACGCCACGGCTTTCGCGGCGTGGCTTAGTTTGAAGACAGGTGAAAACTGGCGGCTGCCCACCGAGGCCGAGTGGGAAAAGGCGGCCCGCGGCAATCGCGGCAGGCGCTTCCCCTGGGGCGACGAGTTCGATCCGGAGCGCCTGAACAGCAACGACGAGGGGCCGTTCGACACCACGGTCGCGGGCGGAATTCTGTCCGGGGTCAGCCCCTACGGCATGCTGGATGCGGCGGGCCAGGTCTATGAATGGACGGCTGCGGCGGCCGCCGGCGGCCGCTTCATCGTCAAGGGCGGCTCGTGGGACGACAAGGGTTGTGGCGTCTGCCGGCCCGCCGCGCGCCACAGCCGCCCGGCGACCCTGAAGCATATCCTTATCGGCTTCCGTCTGGTGCGCGGCGGGTACGCCGTGGCGGCTCAATAAATGGTGACTGGCGGGTGGCTGGCCGTCCTGATAAAAAGTCCCGATAAATAGAAGGGATATATTGCCATGACGGATGCCGGGTCCATCGATTTCAGCAGT
>DAOVHN010000072.1 GCA_030671915.1 Pseudomonadota bacterium | reverse complement strand
GGTCAGCCCGCCGGCCTTGTGCAGATCTTCCATGTAGCCCGCGCCTGATGGTTTGAGGTCCACCAGCACCGGGGTCTCGCGGCCCATGGCGTCCAGCGCCTCCAGATCCACCTCGATGCCCAGCCGGCCGGCCACCGCCGTCATATGGATCAGGCCGTTGGTCGAGCCGCCGATCGCCAGCAGCACGCGCAGGGAGTTGGCGAAGGCCCGCGGCGTCATGATTTTGTCGGGCGTCAGCCCCTCGGCCGCCATCGCCACGGCGCGGGCGCCGCTGGCCTCGGCATGGCGCAGGCGGTCGGCATGGACCGCGGGGATCGCGGCACCCCCGGGCAGCATCATGCCCAGCGCCTCGGTCATGCAGGCCATGGTGCTGGCGGTGCCCATCACCATGCAGGTGCCCGCCGTGGGCATCAGCCGGCCGCCGATCTCGTCGATCTCGTCCGCGTCGATCTCGCCGGCGCGGTGCAGGCCCCACAGGCGGCGGCAATCGGTGCAGGCGCCCAGCCGCTCGCCCTTGTAGTCGCCGGTCATCATCGGGCCGGTCACGGTGATCAGGGTGGGCACATTGGCGCTGGCCGCCGCCATCAATTGGGCCGGCACCGTCTTGTCGCAGCCGCCGATCATCACCGCGGCATCCATCGGCAGGGCGCGCAGCATCTCCTCGGTGTCCATGGCCATCAGGTTTCGATAGAACATGCTGGTCGGCCAGGCGAAGGATTCATGCAACGATATCGTCGGGAAATCCACCGGCAGGCCGCCCGCCATCATCACCCCGCGCTTGATCGCCTCGGCCACTTCGGGGGCTGTACGGTGGCAGGGGTTGTAGCCGCTGTATGTATTGGCGATGCCGACGATGGGCCGGTCCAGCGCGTCGTCGGAATAGCCCATGGCCTTGATGAAGGCCTTGCGCAGGAACAGCGAGAAACCCTCGTCGCCGTAGCTGGTAAGGCCCTTGCGCATGCCGGTCTTGTCGGCCATGAAATTCTCCCGTGGAATGTAAACGCTTACACAAGCGACAAGGATTCACCGGACCAAGGCACCTCGTCAACGAATATTATCGCGGAATGATCGCACCTCGCTGGCCGATAACCCGCGCCGCGAGGGCATGTCCGGCCCCTGCGGCTTCACCCGGCGGGCGGCCTGAGACCCGGGCGGCGATATAGGCCGCGTTGAAGGAATCGCCGGCGGCGGTGCTGTCGATAACCTGAAAAACCGACTCCGCCGCCATCTCCGATATTTCACCATTCGACGCCACGATACAAGGATCGGCGCCACGCTTGACGACGATTTCGCCGCATCCCGCATCCCGCAGTCTCAAAACCGTTGCCCCGGCATTGTCGTCCCCAAAGAGTTCTTCCTCATCCTCGAAGGTCGGCAGAGCGACGCTGGCATGCCGCCAAGCCTGCCCGATCGCCTTCTTCGCCGCTTCCCTGTCGGGCCACAAGCGAGACCGGAAATTGGAATCGAACGCTACCTGCCCACCCTTTCCTCGTACGATCCGGCAGAGGTCCATCAGTTTTTCCCGGCCCTCGGCGCTGAGGATGGCGAGGGTAATGCCGCTGAAATAAATCCAGTCGAACCCGGCCAACGCGGCCAGCGTCCCCTCCGCGCCATCGGTCGCTAAGAGTTTCCGGGCCGCCGCGCGATCGCGCCAGTACAGGAAATCCCGCTCGCCCCGCTCGTCCACCCGGATCATATAGAGGCCGGGAAGCGCCCCCGGGAGACGTTCCGTCAGGCTGTTATCAATGCCCTCAGCGGCCCAGCCTTCCAGCATTTCGGCGCTGTAGGGATCGTCGCCAAGAACGGTGACATAGTGGACCCGCGCCTGCCCATCCGCCAGTTCGCGGGCCAGATAGACGGCGCTGTTCAGCGTATCCCCACCATAGGTTCGCCGCATGGTCGCAGGGCCGGTCCCGGCATCCTCGAACAGCTCGATCATGCATTCGCCGATGCAGGCGATCCTTTTCATCATGCCACCACCGGGCCGGTCAGTCTCTGGGCTCAACACCGTTCAACCTGCATAAAGCGTCATACAGGCGCGGCACATAGGCTTCGTCGAAACCGGCGAGGCGCGCAAGCGTCACTGATTGCCGCGCGGTTTCCGCCATCGCCGCATGGGCCGGCAGTGCCTCGGCCATGCGCAGAAAATACGTCAAATCCTTGTGCATGTTGCGGATGGCGAACATGAGGCCGGTATCGTCGTCCTCCAGCGGGTTCTTCATCATGCGGCGAAACATGATGCTGTCGGCACCGCCCGAGGTCACCACGTCATAGAGACACTGCATATCGACACCGCCGATGCGCGCCACGGCCATCGCCTCGCAGATGATCGCCGCATTGCCCAGCGAGAGAAAATTGTTGACCAGTTTAATACGATGCGCCGCACCGACCGGCCCGCAGGGAACGAAGCTGTCGGCGAAGCATTCGACGACCGGCCTGATCTCGTCGAACAGGGACTGATCGCCGCCATACATGACGCCGAGTGTCCCGGCCTCCGCCTCTTTCGGAGTGCGGGTCAGCGGCATGTCAAGGAACCGCCCGCCTCTGGCCTCTATCGCCGCGGCGATCTTGAGGGTGGATTCGGGCATGGCGGTGGAGCATTCCGCGACGACGGTGCCCGGCATGATGCCGGCCAGCAGGCCGTTCTCGCCGAAAACCACCTCCTCGACCTGGGGGGTCCCTGTTACGCAAATGAAAATGACGTCGCAGTCGCGGGCCATGTCCGTGGCGGTCTTTGCCTCCGTCGCGCCGCGCCGGATCAGGTCCTCAACGGGTTGCCGGTTTCTATGCCCGAGGATACTGAGCGGAAAGCCCTTCTCGACGATGTTCTTGGCCGCGCCGTGCCCCATCATGCCGACACCGACAAACCCTATCCTCATCTTTCCTGTCTCCGCCAATATTGCCTCCCGCGGTTCAATCCTTCGACACACAGAACTGGTTCTGTTGACGCAAACACTTCATCGAAACTCGTTCCTTAAAGAACCATACCTCCGTCGATGATGAACTGATCGCCCGTCGTGAATGCCGATTCATCCGATGCAAGATAGAGGGCGAGATACGCAATCTCCCCGGCTGTGCCGAGGCGCCCCATGGGCTGGCGCGCGACGAAGGCCTTGCGTGCCTCAATGGGGTCGGGCAGCGCGTTGATCCGGTCCTGCAGCGAAGGTGTGTCGACCGTGCCCGGGCAGATCGCGTTGCAGCGGACACCCTTGCCCACGAAATCCTTGGCTACCGACTTGGTCAGGCCGATTACGGCTGCCTTTGTGGTGCCATAGGTGAAACGCTCGGGCACGCCGGCGATGGACGAGGCGACCGACGCAATATTGACAATCGAGCCCCCACCGGTATCCAGCATGGCTGGCAAGCAGGCCCGTATCATCCGATACGCCCCGCGGACATTGAGGTTGAAGGCGTAGTCGTATTCATCTTCGTCGCAGTCAAGGATGGTACCGTGATGCACGAAGCCGGTGCAGTTGACTAGCACGTCCAACGGTCCGGCCTCCGCGGTAACGGCAGCGACATCTCCCTTGTCAGTGACGTCCAGCTTGCGGACTGTGATGTTCGGCGCACCGTCCAGTTCCGACAGTTTTCCCATATTGATGTCGGTGGCCCAGACCATGGCGCCCTCGGCCGCGAACGTCTCGGCGATAGCCCTCCCGATGCCCTGGGCCGCGGCGGTAACCAGCGCCGTTTTCCCCTTCAGTCTGTCCATCGATAACTGTCCTCTGTTCAAATCAGCCCACGGGCCGCCAGATTGCGCATCAGCGCGCCGGTCCCGAAGGTCCAGGGGGCGGCCTTGTCGGATGTCGTTACCCGGTTGACCAGCGCGCCCAGCCTCGGCGACGCGATGGTGACGATATCGCCGGGATGATGGGTGAAGCCCATGCCGGGCTCGCCGCGATCCTTGGTTGGCGCGAACATGGTGCCGGTGAACAGCGCCAGGCCGTCGGGGTACTGGTGGTTCCGGCCGATGGTCTGGCCGACGAGGTCCAGCGGGTCGCGGCTGATCTCGGCCATAGAGCTGCTGCCTTCCATCAGGAAGCCGTCCGTTCCCTCCACCGTCATCGATACCTCGCAGGCGCGCACGTCTTCGATGCCGAAATGTTCGTCGAACAGCCGCAGGAAGGGGCCGATGGCGCAGGAGGCGTTATTGTCCTTGGCCCGGCCCAGCAGCAGCGCGCTGCGCCCTTCGAAATCGCGCAGGTTGACGTCGTTGCCCAGCGCCACGGCGACAGTCCTGCCCGCCGCGTTGGCGATCATCACCGTCTCCGGCTCGGGATTGTTCCAGGTGGAGTCCGGATGCAGGCCGACCTCCGCGCCGATGCCGACCGCCGACATCGGTTGCGACTTGCTGAACACCTCGGCATAAGGGCCGATGCCGACCTCGAGATATTGCGACCAGAGCCCGCGCTCGATAAGCATCTGTTTCAGCCGCTCGGCCTCGTCCGAGCCGGGCTTCACCTTGGCCAGATCGCCGCCGATCTCGCGCTCGATTTTTTCGCGCGCCGCTTCTGCGCCGGCGGGATCGCCCTTGGTGTGTTCCTCGATCACGCGTTCCAGCGTGGAGCGCACGAAGGTCACGCCGGCGGCCTTCAGCGCCTGCAGGTCAACCGGCGCCAGGAAATACGGCAGCGCGGGGTTCAGCGCGTCCGCATGGCTGTTTTCGAGCACATCCTCGAAACTGCCGATCCGTTCGCCCTCGTGGGCCCGTAGCGCCGATACCGGGTCGGCCATGTTCAACAGTTCGGAAACCGTCGGCGCCAGATGCGAAATGTCGCGCACCTCGCCGCCGCGGATCGTCACCACGCTCGGTCCCGGGATGTCGCCGGGCCGCCAGACGCGGCCGACCAGGGTAGCTTGCTCGTAATCGTCGGGAAGGACACCCTCGGGATCGAGGCTGAAATCGGCTTCGCTCATACTCGCTTCCTCACATCACGGCGCCGATAAGCCAGGGCACGAACTCGTTGTCGCCCAGGCCAAGCGCCTCGCTTTTCGATTGTTCTCCCGACGCCACGGCCAGGAACAGGCGGAAGATGCGCTCGCCCATTTCCTCCACCGAAACACCCTTGTCCAGGATCTCGCCGCAATTCAGGTCCATATCCTCTTCAAGCCGTTCGAACATCGACGTGTTTGTGGCCAGCTTGATCGAGGGCGCCGGCTTAAAGCCGAAGGCGGAGCCGCGCCCCGTCGTGAAACAGACCAGATTGGCGCCACTCGCCACCTGGCCGGTGATCGAGGCCGGGTCGTAGCCCGGCGAATCCATGAACACGAAGCCCTTCTCCGTTACCGGCTCGGCGTATCTGTAGACGCCGGTCAGGTTGGTGGTGCCGCCTTTCGCCGCCGCGCCCAGCGATTTTTCCAGGATGGTGGTCAGCCCGCCGGCCTTGTTGCCGGGTGACGGGTTGTTGTCCATCGAGCCGCCGTTGCGCGCCGTGTAGTCCTCCCACCAGCGGATACGCTCGATCAGCTTCTCACCGACTTCGCGGCTGACCGCGCGGCGCGTCAGCAGATGCTCGGCGCCGTAGATTTCGGGCGTCTCTGCCAGGATCGCCGTGCCACCATGACGCACCACCAGATCGGCCGCCGCACCCAACGCCGGGTTTGCAGTGATGCCGGAATAGGCGTCCGACCCGCCGCATTGCAGGGCGATGGTCAGGTTGGCGGCGGAGACATCCCGGCGCTCGACCCTGTTCGCCTCGGGCAGCATCTCGCGGATGATCCGCACGCCCGCCTCCACCGTGGCGCGCGTGCCGCCGGTATCCTGGATATTCATGGTGCGGAAAGCGGGGCCTTCCTCCAGCCCGTAGGCGTCGAGCAGGAACTTGATCTGGTTTGCTTCGCAGCCCAACCCAACCAGCAGTATGCCGGCCAAGTTGGGGTGGCGCGCATAGCCCCACATCAGGCGCTGCAGCAGGGCGAAACCCTCCCCGTCAAGCGCCATGGCGCAACCGGTGCCGTGAGTAAAGGCGACTACGCCGTCCACGTTGGGATAGTCCGCCAGTGCATCGCCCTCGAAGGCGCGCGCGATATGTTTCGCCGCGGTCGCCGAGCAGTTCACCGTGGTCAGCACGCCGATATAGTTACGCGTCGCGATCCGCCCGTCGGGCCGCACGATACCGCGGAAGGTGGCTCTTTCGGCCTCGGGCACGAAGTCGGTTGGCCGCATATCGGCGCCGAAGGCGTAGTCGCGCTCGAAGGCGCGGAACTCGCAATTTTGCGTATGGACATGGGCGCCGGCCGCGACATCGGCGGAGGCGAAACCGATGATCTGGTTGTATTTGCGGATCGGCTCACCGGCGGCGATCGGCACGGTGGCGATCTTGTGGCCGGCAGGGATTTCCGCGGCGGCGGCTACGCCCTCGCCCGGGATATCGGTTCCCGCTTCGACCTGCCCACGGGCGACGACGACGTTATCGGCGGCATTAAGGCGGATGGTAAGCGGCGCGGTTTCGGTCATGGAGTCTGTACACCCGTGGTCGCCACATAGACCGCATAGAGCGACTTGGTGGCGGTTATGAAAAGACGGTTCCGGCGCGGGCCGCCGAAGGTGAGATTGGCAACCATGGTCGGTATGCGGATCTTGCCCAGGGCCGTGCCATCGGGTGCCAAGCAGATAACACCGTCCTGGCAACTGGTCCAGAGATTGCCATCGACATCCAGCCGGAACCCGTCCGGTACGCCGGGCGAGACTTCGGCAAAGACGCGGCCATTACTCAGCCTGCCGTCGCCGCCCACATCGAAGGCACGGATATGATGCGGGCCGTCGGGATCGTGGCTGAATCCGGAATCGGCGATATAGAGGATGCTTTCATCCGGTGAGAAGGCGAGGCCGTTGGGCTTCACGAAATCGTCCGAGACAGCCGCGATATCACCTGTCGCGGGGTCGACGCGATAGACGTAGCAGCCATCCTGCTCGGGATCGGCCTTGTAGCCCTCGTAGTCGGACAATATCCCGTATGTGGGATCGGTGAACCAGATGCTGCCATCGGACTTCACCACGACGTCGTTGGGCGAGTTCAGCTTCTTGCCTTGATAGGTATCCGCTATCACCGTGATCGAGCCGTCGGGCTCGGCGCGTGTCACGTTGCGGCCGCCGTGATGACAGGATACCAGGCGCCCCTGACGGTCGCGGGTACTGCCGTTGGCGAAATTGGAGTTGGCCCGAAAAACACTGACACCGAGATCGGGCACCCAGCGCAGCATGCGGTTGTTGGGGATATCGCTCCAGACCAGGTAACCGCCATCGTTGAACCAGACCGGGCCTTCGGCCCACCGGCAGCCATTATAAAGTTCCTCGACCTCGGCTATCGGCACCGTCAGGTCCTGGAAGCGTCTGTCATAATATTCGTATGAATCGCCAACGAGGGCCATTCTCTCTCCCCTGTCTGTTCAGCGCTGCGGCTTGTCGCCGCCGGCAACGGTGATGACGGCGACGATGATAAGGCCGGTCATGATAAGCCGGATGCCGGCGCTGGCGCCGAAGGTGTTCAGCATGGTGACCAGCAGGAACATGAACAGCGACGCCCCCCAGATACCGGGAATGTTCGACCTGCCGCCCGCCACCGAAGTACCGCCGATAACCACCACGGCGATCGACGCCAGAAGGTATTCACTGCCCATGTCCAGCGACGCGCCACCGGAGAATCCGGCCAGCAACAGGCCGCAGAATCCGGCCATGATCGCACTCAGCGTATAGGTCGCATAGCGAATCCGCTCCACATTGATGCCCGCCAGCCAGGCCGCGCGCATGTTCTGGCCGATCGCCAGCACGGACCTCCCATAGAGGGTCCGGTTCAACAGGATGCTGGCCAGGACGGCAAAGCCGATGATGAAGATCGCCAGCAAAGGAATACCCGCGATCTTCATCGTGGCGAAGTCGGCCAGCAACGGCGGTGGCTTGATTTTCAGACCGCGCCCATAGGCGATCGCCGTGGACAGGATCAGGAAACTGGCCGACAGCGTCGCGATAATGGGCGGAATGCGCAGCACCCTGATCAGCATGTAGTTGAAGGCGCCGACCGCGACCCCGGTCCCGAGCGCGATCAGCACGCCGACCCCCAGCATGGCGTTGGACCCGTCCATGACCTTCATGCAGATGGCGCCGGAAAGCGCGATTGTCGCCGGGATCGAAAGGTCCACATTGCCGGGGCCGGTGGAGATGACGAACATCTGGCCGATGCCGACGATGACCGTGAAGGTGGCGAAGGACAGGGCCGCCGAAATGATACTGCCGCCGCCCTGGCCCATGGTAAAGGTCACGGTCGCCAGCCAGACCACGATCATGCCGATATAGGACCAGATCCAGGGCTTTTCGCCCAGCTTCTTCAGGGTCGCGGCAAGGCTTCCGTTCATCGCGCTTCCCTCCAGTTGATGAGGGCCCTCAGGGCGAGAACCAGGATCAGAATCCCGCCCTGCGCGCCGACCTGCCAGTCCGGCGAAATGCGCAGGAAGATCAGGAAGGACCCCGCCAGGGTCAGCGTCATGGCCCCGATGACGGCGCCGGCCGGCGAAACCCGGCCGCCGACGAACTCACCACCGCCCAGGATCACGCC
>DAOVHN010000311.1 GCA_030671915.1 Pseudomonadota bacterium | reverse complement strand
TGGTGGTAATTCGGGAATTCTACGCGCTCAGCGCGACATGGCCTTGAGCATTTCGACGAAATTGTAGCGCCAGATGGACAGGTAATTGGCGGCGGCGTCGCAGGCCGGGGTCAGGGTGCCGGCGTAGAGGGCCGCGCCGACGGCGACGCCGGCCTCTTCGGCCAGGGTGCGCGCCAGGCGCGGGTCGCCGCCGGCCTCGAGAAAGACCGCGCGGACCCCGGTCGCGCGGATTTCCGCCACCAGCTCGCCCAGCCGTTTCGCCGAGGGCCGGAAGGCGGCCGATCGTCCCCGTACAGCCGTAAAGGCTTAACCGCGGAGAGGCGCAGAGGCGAACGCACGTTCAGCCGATATAACGCTGCAACGCATGCTCGATCCCGTCATTTGCGGGCGGCTATACCGATAGCAGGCAAAGGCCACCGGGTTTCCGATTTCGCATGGAAAGCCGGCATACCGGAAGTCCGCCTGAATATCCTGATATGACCCGAGGAGGACAATCGGCGCTCGCCCACACCAACACTGTACGGCTATAATGGAGTCTGACGATCACACATTGGAGATGGGAGAAGGGGGCCTGTGAGTGTGGCCTTGGACAGCGCCTCGCCATGGTACAGCACCGGAAAGAGTCCCTGGCTGCTCGCGGCCCTGATTTCTGCGCTTCTGGCCGTGGCCGCCTATGCGAATGGGTTGGGTGGCGCGTTCGTTCTGGATGATCGATCTTTCCTGGTGGATAATCCGCATCTGACCGAACCGCATAACCTCGCCTACTTTTTTACGGGCGACCTCTCTTCCTACAGCAACGCGCCGGCCTCTACCGCCGCTTACCGGCCCCTTTTCTTCGCGGTCCTGTGGCTCGGCAACGTTCTTTCGCCTGAAAACCCGCTGGTTTTTCACCTCTTGAGCCTAAGCCTGCACCTGGCCGCAACCCTTCTTCTCCTTGCGATCATCCCACGCATCCTGACCGGCGTATCACCTCTGGCGGCGGGCGTCGGCGCAAGCCTTTTCGCCGTGCACCCGGTTCACGTGGAAGCCGTTGCCTGGATTTCGGCATTCGTCCATCCGATGGCCACGGCTCTTATTCTGGCTTCATACCTGTTTCACGATTATCACCAGCGCACTAACAACATCTATGCTCTCGGTCTGGCGGGGTTTTTCTTTTTGATCGCATTGTCCGCTTCGGAGATTGCGATAGGATATCCGTTTCTAATTCTTGCCTTCGACTGGTTCCGGCATGGTCGTCCGCGGCTGTTTTGGGCGGCCCCCTACTTCGCGCTTCTCGCACTCTATTTCGGAATTCGCTATGCGGTCCTTGGCGATTCGGCGCCACTGAACCTTGCCGACCCGGACGCCTGGCTACGGTTTCCCTTCTTCCTGGCCGAATATCTGCGGCATCTGATCTTTCCCTACCCGCAACCGCTCTACCTAGCAATGCGGCCCAACTGGGGGGTCTCTCTTGGATCCGGCCTGGCGGCGGTATCTTTGGTGGCCCTGTTTTGCTTCCTCCTTGTAAGACCATTTCGGGACCGTCAGGGTCCGTTTCTTGCAGCCGTCTGGATCTCCGCCGGCCTGCTGCCGCCCCTGGCTGCCGCCTTTATTTCGACGCCGTTGTTTGCGATGCGGTCGTTGTATTTGCCTTCTGTAGGGATCGGACTTCTTGCCGCCTGGCTCGTGAGCAGAATTGGCCCTGTGCAGCGGAAACCTGGCATTGCCGCCATCATCGCGCTGCTGTCTGCAGCGCTGGTTGCCACCGTCGTCGCCAACCGGACCTGGTTGGATGACGGTCGCGTTTATCGCCATGTCATCGCCTTCAATCCGGAGAATTATGCAGGTTACCTAAGCTTGGGGATGTATCTGGAGCGGACGGGACAAACGCAGGTGGCTGCCCGGCAATATGAAAAATCGGTTGCCCTTGCGGGTCCGAACGACAAAGCCAAGCCGCTGGAGGCTTTGGGCCATCTGCTTGGTCTGTCCGGCGACTCTGTCCGCAGCCTCGAGATTTACAGACAGGCAACGAGACTCGAACCGAACCGGTCCAGCGCCTGGGTCGGCGTGGGCAACAATCTTTGGTATCTGGGCAGGCTGCCTGAAGCCGCCGACGCATACCGCAGGGCCGTTGCCACCGACGCCAACAACCGGGAAGCCTGTTATAACCTGGTACTGGCACTGAAGCAGCTGGGCAGGACTGAAGAGGCCGCCCGCTATGCCGCCTGTGCTGCGAACCTGCCTTGATTGCGGGCAACCCAGGATTACGGCTAAGACTTCTTCGCTTGAGATAGCCTCTATATTTGTTGACGGGCATGCGGATCTTGACCGTTCCGGTCACCCGGAAGCATGGGTATCCCTGCCCCCCGCTCACCGCCCCATGGCTTTGAGCATTTCGACGAAATTGTAGCGCCACATGGACAGGTAATTGGCGGCGGCGTCGCAGGCCGGGGTCAGGGTGCCGGCGTAGAGGGCCGCGCCGACGGTGACGCCGGCCTCTTCGGCCAGGGTGCGGGCCAGGCGCGGGTCGCCGCCGGCCTCTAGGAAGACTGCGCGGACCCCGGTCGCGCGGATTTCCGCCACCAGCTCGCCCAGCCGTTTCGCCGAGGGCTGGGCGGTGCTGTCCAGCCCGGTCGGCGAGAGGATGCGGATGCCGAAATCGCGGCCCAGCCAGGCGAAGGCGTCATGGCTGGTGACGACCACCCGCCGTTCGGGCGGAATGGCGGCGAGCGCGCCGCGCGCCCAGGCGTCGAGCTTATCCAGCGCGGCGAGGAATTCGTCCAGGTTGGCGCGGAAGGCGTCGGCGCGGGCGGGCCGCAATTCGGTGAGCGCGCCGGCGATGGCGCGGGCGTAGAGGCGGGTGGCGGCGGGGCTGTGCCAGGCGTGCGGGTCGGGGGCGCCGGATGCGTCGAGCAGGGGTTCGACGCCTCGGCTGGCCACCAGGACCGGCCCCGCATGGCCCGAGGCCGCGATCAGCCGGTCGAGCCAGCCTTCCAGCCCCAGCCCGTTCACCACCACGAGATCGGCCTCGGCGAGGGCGGCGACGTCATAGGGCCGCGGCTCCCAGTCGTGGGGCGCGCCGCCCATGGGAACCAGGCTGTCCACCGCGACATGTTCGCCGCCGACTTCGCCCACCAGGTCGGCCAGCACGGAGAAGCTGGCGACCACGCGCAGGGGCTCGTCGGCGCGGGCGGGGGCGGCCCATAACAGAGCGGCAAGCAGCAATATCGATAATCTACGCATGGCGGTGACTCCTGTGCTGGCGGCGGCGCAGGACGCCGCCTTGCGGGCCGGTGAAGATCGAGGCCGCGTAGGCCGCGCCGGCGACCAGTACGATGGCCGGGCCCGACGGCGCGCCGGCATGCCACGAGAGCAGCAGCCCGCCATAGCCGGAGGCGATCGCGATACCCACCGCGATGACCGTCATGCGCCAGACGTCGCGCGCCCACAGCCGCGCCGCCACCGCCGGCAGGATCATCAGGCCCAGCGCCATCAGCGTGCCCAGCGCCTGGAAACCGGCCACCAGGTTGATCACCACAAGCACCAGGAACAGCATGTGCCAGCGCCCGCCGCCGCCGGCCGTGGCCATGAACTCCGGGTCGAAGCTTTCCGCGATCAACGGCCGCCAGGCCAGCGCGAGCGCGCCCAGGGTGACGCTGGCGATGGCGGCGACCAGCATGAGCGAGGCCGCGTCGACCGCCAATACGCTGCCGAACAGCAGGTTGGTGAGATCGACAGCCGTGCCGCCCAGCGAAACGATCAGCACGCCGACGGCCAGGGCGATCAGGAAGAAGCCGGCGAGGCTGGCCTCCTCCACCAGGCCGGTGGCGCGCGAGGCCGCGCCCGACAGCAGCGCCACCGCCAGCCCGGCGATGGCCCCGCCGATGCCGATGGCCGGCAGCCACAGCCCGCCGACCAGGAAACCGATCGCCGCCCCCGGCAGCACCGAATGGGCCAGCGCGTCGCCCATCAGGCTCATGCGGCGCAACACCAGCAGCACGCCCACCGGCCCGCCGCCCAGCGCCAGCGCCAGGCAGGCGACCAGCGCGCGCTTCATGAAGGCGTATTCGGCGAAGGGGGCCAGGAAAAAATCGTAAAGCATGGCGATCATCGGTATCAGGC
>DAOVHN010000618.1 GCA_030671915.1 Pseudomonadota bacterium | reverse complement strand
GCCCCGGGCGGTTTCATTTTAACTTGTTTTGCCTGGCCTTAGTTGCGGTTGCCGAACAGGCGCAGCATGAACAGGAACAGGTTGATGAAGTCCAGATAGAGCGTCAACGCGCCCATGATCGACTTCTTGGCCTCGGTCTCGGCGCCGTCGGCCTCGGAATACATCCGTCGAATTTTCTGCGTGTCGTAGGCGGTAAGGCCAACGAAGATCAGAACGCCGATGACCGAAATCGCCCAGTGCATGGCGCTGCTCTGCAGGAAGATATTGACGATGCTGGCAACGATCAGCCCGATCAATCCCATGATCAGGAACGAACCGATGCCCGTCAAGTCGCGCTTGGTGGTATAGCCGTAAAGGCTCATCCCGGCGAACATCGACGTCGTGATGAAGAACACCCGCGTGATCGACGCGCCCGTATAGACGATGAAGATATAGGACAGCGACAGCCCCATCAGCGCGCTGAAAACCCAAAAGGTCGTCTGCGCGGTCGCGGCGCTCATTTTATTGATCCGGAAGCTCATGAACATCACCAGCCCGAGGGGGGCGAGCATAACGACCCAGGCCAGCGGGGTGCCGTAAATGGTCGCCATGAGCTCGGGCGACTGGGAGGTGAAATAAGCGACAATGCCGGTGACCGCGAGGCCAGCCGCCATAAAGTTGTAAACGCGAAGCATATAGGTGCGCAGGCCCTCGTCGATCGCGGCGGCGCCCCCAACTGTCTGCGTTGCAACATGCAAGCGCGGATCCAATGCCATGATAACCTCTCTTGTTAAATTCCGTGCGAACAACCGAAACTTGTTGTTCTTCCTCAGCCCATATTGGCATACCTTTCGCAGGAATCAACAGGAACCGGACCCGGTTATCCGGTATTTTATCCAATTCGAACTGGGAAAATCGCATGGAAACAGGTCTTTCAGGCAAACGGGCCATCGTAACGGCGGGCGCCAACGGTATCGGCCGGGCCATTGCGGAAACCCTCATGGCCGCGGGCGCCCGGGTTCATATCTGCGACGTCGACGAGGCGCAAATCGCCGATACCCGCGAGGCCTTGCCGGGGCTTGGCGCCACCCTGGCCGACGTCGCCGACGTTGCGGCCGTGGACCGGCTGTTCGACGAGGCGCTGGGCGCGATGGGCGGGCTCGATATTCTTGTGAACAACGCCGGCGTCGCCGGGCCAGTGGCGCCGGTGGACGAGATCGACCCCGAGGACTGGCGGCGTTGCATCGCGGTCGACCTGGATGGGCCGTTCCTGTGCGCGCGCCGCGCCGTGCCGGCGATTCGCGAGGCCGGCGGCGGGTCGATCGTCAATATCTCATCCACCGCGGGCCTGTTCGGTTTTCCCAACCGCAGCCCCTACGCCGCGGCGAAGTGGGGCGTTATCGGCTTAACCAAGACGCTGGCGATGGAACAGGGGCCGCACGGCATTAGGGTCAATGCGATATGCCCGGGCAGTGTCTCCGGCCCGCGCATCGATTCGGTGATCGCGGGGGCGGCGGATGTGCGCGGCATATCGGAGAACGAAATGCGCGATATCTGGCATCGGCAAATCTCGTTGCGCACCTTCGTCGAGGCACAGGACATCGCCAACATGGTGCTGTTCGTCTGTTCCGACGCGGGCGCCAGGATTTCCGGCCAGGCGCTGGCCGTGGACGGCCACACCGAATCGCTGTCTGCCTGAGAAACATCGGCGCGACCTCGTCCTTCGAGACGGCGCTACGCGCCTCCTCAGGATGAGGGCACAAGCGTTGGAGTTTCTTTTTCAAGGTCCAAAATAAACGTTGGAGCCTCATCCTGAGGAGGGCCGAAGGCCCGTCTCGAAGGACGAGGTCGCGCCGGCGCCGAACAAACGCAGGCGAGCAGAGTTTCTATTTTCAGTCGTTGCGCAACAGGGGCGCGGCTTTCTGGCCGAGCGCGCGCCAGGCGCCCATGACGCCGAAGCCCATGGTCGCCAGAACGCATATTGCCGTGGTCCAGACCATCGCGGCCGGCGTGAAGGACCAGTCCAGATGCATCAGATATTCCGTCACCGCCCAGGCGGCGAGGCTGCCGGCGGCCGCCGCGATCCCTGCCGTCGCCAGCCCCAGCAGCGCGAATTCGATCAGGTAGGCGCCCAGCACGTCGCCCCGCGTCGCG
>DAOVHN010000769.1 GCA_030671915.1 Pseudomonadota bacterium | reverse complement strand
GCTGGCAAGGCCGTAGCAGGTCGTGCAGCCCGTTGCGGTCTGAAACGGGCCAGCGGCGGCGGACCGTACGGTGACGCCCGGCGCGACGATATCGGGCTTGGTCCGGCCGTCGGCCGTCGGACCCCTTCCCGAGAACGGCGCGATATAGATGCCGGCGGAGTGCCAGGCATTCGGCGAACCCGGCGTCCATTCCGCGACCGCGCCGACGGTGACCGCCCGGGCCGCGGCGCCGGGGGAGCCGATCGTGCCGGGTGCTGCGCCATTGTTGCCGGCCGCGACGACGACCAGCTTGCCCGCAGCGACCGCCGCGTTTGCGGCAAGGCTCATCACGTCCTTGCCATCGGAACTGCCCGCGGTGCCAAGGCTCAGACTGACGATATCGACGCCTGGCTGGCCGGCACACCATTCGATGGCGGCGGCAACGTCGCTGAGCGCGCCGTTGCCTGTGTTGTCCAGCACCTTGGCGGCATACAGCGAAGCGCCGGGGGCGACGCCGCGTAGCGTCACGGCCTTGGCGGTGGAGCCGCCGCCGTCGCCGGCGGCGATGCCGGCAACGACCGTGCCGTGTCCGTTGTCGTCATAGGGCGCCGTCTGGCCGTTCACGAAATCGACGAAGGCCACGAGCTTGCTGGTCCCGGCGCCGTCGATGAACTGTTCATGGGTGGCGAGAATACCGGTATCGACGGTGCAGATGCCGACACCCGCACCGGTCATGCCGAGCCCATCGGCCAGCGGGTCGGCCTGCACCGCGTCGACGCCGAATGCGGGCCGCGAGACGTCCTGCATGGCGGAGACCAAGCCGGCCTCCTCGACGCGGAAAACGCCGGGAAGCGCGGCCAGCGCCCGCGCCTGCCCCGTAGTCACGGCGGCGGCGAAGCCCTGGATCAGGTTGTATTCGCGGCTGACCGCGAACGGGCCGACGGCGCGCTGTGCATCGGCGGCATTGCCGGCGCCGGAAAAAGTTACCACGACCGCCACCGCGTCCCTCGGGCCAAGCCCGGCGAGGTGCGCCTCCAGACCGTCGGACAGCCGGTTGCCGTCGCGGTCGGCCAGCGACGGCACGACCGCGCGCGGTTCATCCCCCGCCGGCGCGGCGACCGCCGAAAGGCCGATCGTAAAAGAGAAAATCAGGATCGCAGACGAGAAAAGAAATCTGATTGGTTTCATGTTGGCCTTCCTTATATGGCGAGTAAATAACAGGACAGGCTAATATCTGTCGCTCGCAATGCTAGCGATATAAAATTAATTTATGCACCTTAAGATAGCATATAGGCTATCGAGATCGGAAGAAAAAGTTAAAATCGATGGAATAAAAATATCGGATTTGTGTGATTTTGATTCCTTAACCATCAACCCTGCTGAAAACACAATATAACGGTTGCCGGCGGGTGCGGCGATTGCGGCGAGTTGCCCGCCATGCCAGATTGCGTCGTGCAAACAGGGCAGGGGGCCACATGAAGCGGGACTACCCGGAAGCGCCGATGGTTGGCGTCGGCATCGTCTGTTTAAAAGACGACGATGTGCTGCTGATCAAGCGTGCCAAGCCGCCGCGCGCG